>SKIJ01000159.1 GCA_007116495.1 Cryomorphaceae bacterium
CCGGCACGCAGGGCGCGCACATTGGAATCGTAGGCGGTACTGCCTGCCTTAAATTTGTCTGCAACAAGTTGAATACCCTGATCCAACGAACGGCTGTACATCCAGTAAATCAGTCCGAGTGCAAAAAAATTCTTTGACCGCGCCTTTTCCTTCGGACTACCGGGCACATCTACAAGTGCTTCTTTGGTCAACTGCGTAATATCGAAGCGCAATAGCTTGTAATTATTGATGTTGGCGTCATCCAACGGATTTTCATCGAGATTTGCCAAAGTGAGGTTTCGCTTATTGAACCCCGCTTCATCAACGATGAGAATACCTCCGTTTCGGAGTTGATCAAGGTTTTTAACCAAAGCCGCTGCGTTGAAAGCAACCAGTGCGTCTACTTTAGAGCCCGGGGTAAAAATCCGTTGGCTGCCAAAATTGATACGAAATCCCGACACCCCGGAAATGGTTCCAATGGGTGCGCGGATTTCGGCAGGAAAATCCGGAAATGTGGATAAATCTTGTCCTTCGAGTGCTGTATTTTGAGAAAACTGAAAACCAGTTAACTGAATACCGTCACCGGAATCACCGGCAAACAGAATGGTGGCACGCTCAAGAAGTTTGGGTGTTTGTGTGCTCATATTTATGAGAGCTTTTTCATATGGATCACGCAGCTAGAATCTATAAAACAGCCAGTCGCTATTTATGCGGTTGTAGCTGTGCCTTCTTGCACAACGCGATTGATTTGCGGTAAATACTTTTTAATTGTCATTTCAACCCCACTCTTCAAGGTCATTTGATTCACGCGAC
This sequence comes from Cryomorphaceae bacterium, assembly GCA_007116495.1. Lineage (GTDB taxonomy): Bacteria > Bacteroidota > Bacteroidia > Flavobacteriales > Schleiferiaceae > CSBr16-58. The sequence goes on from SKIJ01000159.1 coordinate 793, forward strand.
AGCCAATACAAGCACCGTGAAGTTTAACCACAACAGTGAGATCATCAGTGATATCTACCAGGGAAATGTCTCCACCATCCGATTGCAAAAACGGACGGATTTCATCTAGTGCTGTATGGACTTTGCTGGTTATTTCTTCTCTATTCATAATCAATTGTATAAATACCTAAAAGCGATATACGTCGCTGACTAGGACAGTTTATTGACCGCACTGCACCCTGCCATAGTAGTGATGCGAACGGCTTCAGTTGGCGGTAATGTCTCGTTTCGTTTCACACATTCTTCCACCATTCTTCTAACCACACTTCTAAAGGCTTCGGCTGCAGGTGTATCGCCTTGCATAACGGCTGGACGGCCAACATCACCGGCCTCGCGAATACTCTGAACCAACGGCACTTCACCTAGAAACGGTACATTCATCTCCTCAGCCAAATGCTTAGCTCCCTCTTGGCCAAAAATGTAGTATTTGTTGTCCGGCAGTTCATCAGGTGTAAAATACGCCATGTTTTCCACGATACCCAATACAGGCACGTTAATATTGGGAACTTTAAACATACCCACGCCTTTTCGGGCATCGGCAAGCGCTACGGTTTGCGGAGTGCTCACCACTACTGCGCCATTGAGCGGAACCGATTGCACCACGCTCAAGTGTATGTCTCCAGTTCCGGGAGGCAAATCGATCAGAAGGAAATCGAGCTCACCCCAGTGGGCATCCCATATTAATTGGTTCAACGCCTTTGAGGCCATCGGGCCGCGCCACACCACAGCTTGATCGGTGCCGGCAAAAAAGCCTATAGACAAAAGCTTAACGCCGTAGCTTTCCACTGGCTGCATACGGCTTTTACCCTCAACTTCCACAGCAACCGGTTTGGTGTTTTGTACGTCAAACATCACCGGCATACTCGGACCATAGATGTCGGCATCGACCAAACCAACTTTAAAGCCCATATTGGCCAATTCTACGGCAATGTTGGCCGTTAGCGTAGATTTCCCAACGCCACCTTTTCCCGAGGCAATGGCAATGATGTTGTCGACTCCGGGAATGGGCTTTCCTTTTATTTCGTTTGGCTTGGGCTTTTCAGCTTGTTCCACAACGTGTGTTCGAACCTTTACTTTTAGTTTGGGGTGAATGCGCTCATGCAGTCCTTTCATAATTTCTACTTCCAGTTTTTTTCTAAACTGCAATGTAGGGTTGGGACTATCCACATCAACCTCCACTTCATCGCCAAAAACCTGAATATTTTTAACCAAACCCGCATCGGTGATGGACGTTTCCTCTCCGGGAACGTTCACATGCGACAAACCATTGAAGATATCTTTTTTTGAAAGACTCATGTATTTACATTGTTTTGAAAAATGGTATTTAGTGAAAAGACTTGACAAAGGTAATGAACAAGTTGATGGTTTCTTTAGTTTACTCATTGAGCGTAACAACTTATAAACGTATCACTTCAAGTCATGAAGAGTAATGTACGGCGCTCCGTAATTTGTCCAAAAAGTCATTTTTTAAGTTATCCAACACTCAATCACATGGAAAAAATTAAGCTTCCCATCATCATCGCCACTGTTTATTTGGTCGTTTTTGTATTCATTTCCATGTTTGACCGAGCCATGGCCGTCACCATGTTGCTCATGTCGTTATCACCACTTCCTATCATATGGATGGTATATCGAGTTCTACGTGATGGCACGCCTTCACCTTTCACTTTCCGGGAGCGTTTTTACGAAGACTTCGAATACACCAGAGCAGGGCATGAACACGAGAGCACCCACTAACCGGCTCTCTTTATGAACATTAAGCCGTTCAGAATCCATTCAAAAATTTGTACGTCCTTAACAATTAGCGTTCTATTTTTGCGTGAAAGAATTGCCGCGAAACGTTAAACAACTTTACGGGGTTAAATCACCACCCGCTTATGAAAATAGAATCGCTGACCATTCCGGGCAAGCGTTTGTGGAGTTTAATCGTTGAAGAACGAAAGAACATCTACCCAATATTCTTCTACGCCGTATTAAATGGTTCCACCGTTTTAGTCATCCCACTCGGAATACAGGCGATTCTCAATTTCATTTTGGGAGGACGCATAAGCACTTCATGGGTTTTATTGGTTATTTTGGTTACCCTTGCGTTGCTCTTTTCAGGGTTTATACAAATTAGTCAGTTGTACTTAGTGGAAAAATTGCAGCAGCGGATTTTTGCACGATCTGCGTTTGAATTTGCCTATCGCATCCCTAGATTTAAACTGGAGAGTTTGGTTGGCAAGCACCCACCTGAGCTCATCAACCGCTTTTTTGATACCATGAATATTCAAAAGGGTTTGGCAAAACTCTTAGTGGATATGACGACAGCATTGCTGCAAATATTCTTTGGAATATTACTTTTAAGTGCATATCACCCGTTCTTTGTCGCATTCAGTTTGATTCTGATATTCTTCGTATATATCCTTTTTCGCGCTACCAGTCCGCGGGGAATGGAAACCAACCTCAACGAATCTACGGCGAAGTACCAAACTGCACATTGGCTGGAAGAAATGGCGCGTACACTTGGCACATTCAAGCTAGCAGGGTACAGCGATTTGGCAGAAAAACGTGTCAATCAGCTCACCGATAACTATATTGCTCATCGACAATCACACTTTCGCGTACTCATACGACAATACATCATCATGATTGGATTCAAGGTGCTCATTGTCTCTACCTTGTTGGTAACCGGCAGTATATTGCTCATCAATGAAGAAATCAGTGTTGGTCAATTTGTTGCCGCAGAGGTCATTATCATCCTACTGCTGGGTTCTGTAGAAAAACTTATTCTCATACTGGATACCGTTTACGACACCTTAACAGCGACCGAAAAGGTGGGCCAAATTTTCGACATCGAGTTGGAAAAACAAGACGGCAAAACCGATTGCACAGACGGCGACAACCCCTATCACATCGAATTCACCAACCTATCATTTAAATACCCGGGCGCTACCTCTGCGGTATTTACAAACCTAAATCTCAACATCCCCGCGGGGCAAAAGCTGGTAGTAACCGGAAAATTTGGATCCGGAAAATCAACCTTATTGCAACTACTTGGTGGACTTTACAGCAGCTACGAAGGGAAAATATTCATCAACGGCGTAGGGCTACAGCTGATAGACATCAAGTCGATGCGCTCATACATTGGCGACAGCATGTCGCAGCAGAACATCTTCCGAGGTACCGTTAGGGAGAACATCACCGTAGGACGAACCAACACCTCAGAGGAACTCATTTCCAACGCTGTAAGTTTGGCAGGCCTTAATGATTACATTCGCAACTTGCCAGAAGGCCTCGAAGAAATCATTTTGCCCAATGGCGCAATGATTCCAAATGACATCATTCGAAAAATCGTACTCGCCCGTTCACTTTGTCATAAATCAGGGTTATTGCTTTTAGAGTCACCCATTGTGGATATTGCCGGCACTGAGAAGACACGCATGTTGGACTATTTATTCGCAGAATCGTGGACAATCGTTGCCGTAAGCGATGACGACGACTTGCTCAAGCGTTCAGACCGTATTATTGTTCTGGATAACGGAGACATTACATTCGACGGTAATTATACAACGTATAAAGCAAGATAAGTTATGTTAAGAGTATCTCGCAAAGCCGTTATTGAAAAAGAGTTCAAGCTAGAGCATTTCTCCAGCTACCGTCGTGCATTGGTAAAGAGCCAAGCCAAACGACAGATTAATATCTTGTGGGGGTTAGGCGTATTCGGCCTGCTCTTCATATTTCTACCGTGGACACAAAATACAAGAGTAAGCGGCAAGCTGATAGCACTGGAACCAGAAAAGCGCCCACAAACCATACACTCCATCATTGCCGGTCGAATCGAAAAATGGTACGTACGTGAAGGCGATTACGTGGAAAAGGGCGATACCATTTTATTCCTTTCGGAAATTGTGGATGAATACATGGATCCCAAGCTCCTCGGGCGTACACAATTGCAAATTGATGCCAAAGGATTATCTGTATTGGCATACGACGACAAAATTGACGCTTTACAACGTCAGTTGGAAGCACTGAAAACCAATCGTGGGTACCGATTGGAGCAAGCGCGTAACCGGGTGATACAGGCACGACTACAAGTCACTTCCGACAGCATACAGTTCGAAGCCTCAAAAATAAACTTTGACATTGCACAAAGACAGCTACAACGATCGGAAAGCCTATTTCAAGAAGGACTAACATCCCTTACCGAATTGGAGAACCGAACCAATCGAATGCAGCAAGAGCAAGTGAAGATCATCGCAGCAGAAAACAATATGATCAGCTCAAAAAACGACCTTCTTACCGCCAAAATTGAACTCAACTCAATTGAAATGGAGTTTGACAACCTCATTGCCAAAACAGAGTCTGAGCTGTTTACCACGATGTCGCTTCGTTTCGACACAGAAATCGACCTTACGAAACTGGAAAACCAATACAGCAACTTTAAAGTACGTGCGGGCAACTATTACGTCGTTGCTCCGCAGTCTGGTTACATTACCCAAGCCATACAGGTAGGTATTGGCGAAACCATCAATCGCGGAGCACGAATTGCGAGTATTTTGCCGGATGATTATCAGTTGGCAGCGGAAATATACATAGAGCCCATCGATCTTCCGCTGGTAGATAAAGGCAACAAGGTGCGCTTTATTTTTGATGGTTGGCCTGCAATTGTGTTTTCCGGATGGCCGCAAATAAGCAACGGGACATTTGGTGGTGTGGTAGAAGCCGTGGATCGATTTACGGGAACCAACAACAAATATCGCTTGCTCGTGTTGCCCGACCCCAACGAAACCCCTTGGCCGGAGCCTCTTCGCATTGGAACCGGAGCAGAGGCCATCATGCTCTTCAACGACGTACCCATTTGGTACGAAATATGGCGACAACTCAATGGATTTCCTGCTGATTTCTACGAGCAAGACTTTGGGCTGCAACCTAAAAAGAAGTTAGACTAATGCACCGAATTGCAATGGTAATGCTGGGTATGATTACCCTATCGATGCCCGCACAAGACGTATTGGATTACGATACATTCATGCGTTGGATCAGCGATTACCATCCCATACCCAAGCAAGCAGAACTCACGGCAAGAATCGGTCGTGAGTCAGTAAAGGCCGCCCGTGGAGGATTTGACCCCGTTGCCTTTGCCTCCATAAACGAAAAGGTATACAACGAAATATCTTACTACCAACGGCAAACATATGGCGTGGACATCCCTACATGGGGAGGGCTATCCGTACACGGTATGATGGAGCGCAACGACGGTGTTTATCTCAACCCGGAAAAACTGGTTCCGAATTCCGGCCTGTTAAGCGCCGGCTTGACATTAAACATCGGGCAGGGGCTTCTCATAGACGAACGCCGCCGCGCCTTATTCCAAGCAAAAGCATTTGAACAACAAACCATAGCCGAACAAAGAAAAATCCTCAACAACCTCTACTTCGAAGCAACCAACATCTATTGGCAATGGGCATTGGCGGAAGAAAACTACCGGGTCTTAGAACGCGGATTAGACGTCACACTCGAACGCTTTGAAGGCATCAAACAGAGCTTTCTTCAAGGAGAACTTCCGGCAATCGACACCGTAGAAGCCTACAGCCAAATTCAAAACATACTGTTTCGATTGCGCGAACAAGAAAATCGACGGTACATTATGCGTCAATTGGTATCTACCTTTACTTGGACGGAAGGTGGAATGCCGATGGAACTAAACGAAACATCCGTCCCTGAGCCGTTAAGCGGTATGCCTAAGACTCCGGAAATTGGGGAACCTTATGCCCAATTGAACAACCATCCGGAGCTGATGGAATTAGAAAATCGCCGCGACATTCTCAATGTAGAAAGGCGATGGAAAGCAGAACAACTCAAGCCTATTTTATTCTTGCGCTATAACCTACTCTCGGAAGACTTCAACGTGAATGACCACGCATTTTTTCAAAACAATTATTCGTTAGGAGGCGGGTTTGTGTTTCCTTTATTTTTACGCAAGGAACGCGGAAACCTAAACATCGTAAAATCAGAGCTCAAGCAAATAGACTTTGAACGTGACCTCATTCAACTGCAATTGCGCAACGAATTGGATGCCGAACTAAATAGTTTGCGCATCACCGATGAACAAGTGACTATTTTCCAAGACAATGTTCGCAACCTCGCACAGCTTCTTCGTGCCGAACAAACGCGGTTTGAAATCGGTGAGAGCTCTATCTTTTTAATCAACGCGCGGGAAACCAGTTTGATTGACGGCCAAGTTACCCTCAACCGAACAAAAGCCAATTACCTAATCAATCAAGCAAAAGTAAAATTGGCTGCAGGCATCGGATGGCAAGTCTTTGAATAACCTCGTCAGTCGTTGTGATAAGGTTCCCCCCTTAATATGCTGAATGCTCGGTAGAGTTGTTCGAGAAACAGAACTCGTATCAGCTGATGCGAGAAGGTCATCGGGGAAAGCGATACTTTACCGTCGGCACGGGCGTATACATCCTCGCTAAATCCAAAAGCACCTCCTACCACAAACATCAGGCGCTTCGGTCCCCTGTTCATCCACTTTTGCAAATCGGCGGCAAAACCTCTGGAGTGATAACTCTTGCCGCGTTCGTCGAGCAATATCACCAAATCAGAAGGTTGTATTTTCGCCAAAATACGCACACCCTCTTCTCGTTGCACGTGCGCCGGATCGTTTTTTTTGCTTCGTGTAGATGACGGAATATCCATCATTTTAACGTCTGACACATAATGTTTAAGACGGCCTTGGTAAACAGCCTCTCCTTCCGCAACAAAATTCATGTTGGTAGAGCCTATACGAACAACGATAACTTCCAATGATCACATTATTTAAAGGTGCTTAATTTATCAACAGCAAAAGTAACACGCCAACCGTTTATTCGTACTTTTACAGCCCTAAAAGAAATATCGATGATTGCAGAACACGTATTGCACACATTTATTGAAAATGCACTCCGTGAGGATTTGGGAAATGGCGACCACAGTAGTTTGTCGTGCATACCACACAAGGTGAAAGGCAAAGCGCATTTACTCGTCAAAGAAGACGGCATCATCAGTGGCATTGAGGTAGCCGATGCCATTTTCAAGCACATGGATGCCGGTGCTGTTCTCGATGCCCAATGTAAGGATGGTGACGAAGTAAGCGTTGGGGACATTGCCTTTGTGGTTCATGGTCGTGTGCACACC
>SKIJ01000053.1 GCA_007116495.1 Cryomorphaceae bacterium
ATTAGCTAAGTCTGACAAGCTATTGTATGTTTTTTCCGTCTTAAAGTTGAGTGCGTTTTCAATACTTCTTTTTTGTTCGATTGAGAAGAATGAAACTAATTCCTGAGGTTCATTATCATCCGCGAATTCAAGTGATTTAATATACGCAGGTTTATCTTCTCTCTTTACGGTGAATGGTAGTAAACCATCTTTTATCAGAATTAGACTTGCTAATAGCCTTGCGATCCTTCCATTTCCATCTTGAAAAGGGTGGATTTGTGTGAACGCATGGTGTACCCAGGCGGATAGTATAATTGGATTCAATTCTTTACGAGATTGTTCATTATAAATCTCTATTAATTTATCCATTTGACTTTCTACGTGAATCGGTGGGCAATAAATGAAAATCTGACCATCGCTACGTTTAGGGTTATTTTCTTGGGTCTTAAATTGTCCCTTTAATAGTTTTACCTGAACAAGATCTCCCAAAGTGTTGATTGCCTCTGTATAATCTTGGTTTTGTGTAACTAAATGATGTAACTCTTTAATAAAACTAACAGTAAGTGGTCGGTTTGATTTTACAAGGTCAAAAATGAAATCCATCGCCTCAAAATGATCATGAAGGTATTGCATCAATTTTTTAGGGGGAATATTTGTATCATCATGACTTATATATGATTCAACAAAGCCTTCTTTAATAAGTGTTTGTGTAATTCCTTCTGAAAGATCATAGAGTTTCTCAACAATTCCTGTTTCAATTGCATGCTGTCTCTTGAGGCGATTTAAAAATTCTTGGTATCCACTTTCGCCTTCTTCAAACTCTTTTCTTTTTTTGTACCAACTTGGTGCCAAGTCGTCAAATTTTGAAGTGTCAGCATTTGACCATTTTTCTGAAAATTCGATACCTTTCCAAATAGTTACTTCCTTATTTTCCATGTTAGTTTTTTTTAATTGAGCACAATCGTTTATAGGTGCACCTTTTTTACACAATATATTCAATGTCGGTATGTATTGGGCACTTTTTTTATACACTTTACAGTCACAAATATAACACAAAAAAGCCCATATCTTTAACCTTTATCATTCATCAAAGGAAATGCATATTTTTTCTAAGCGCTTCTCCAGCTATCGGACTTTATAGTCAGCAACTAATTATAATTTTTCAGTCCCTTTAAAACCCGCCAACTTTTGTATTATTGCAACGAACCCCTTAAGCGTCTAACAGGAATGAGCAACAACAAACCAAAGGCACTATAAAAATTTTGATTTCTATGGGTATAGGTATTTGACCATCGCGCGCTACGTACGCGAGTTGATGCCATGAAAAAAGATATAGAAACTGTGATCCCCTACTCCTACCCTAAGATAAGAAATCTGCAAATGTTGAGGAGATAAAAAAAAGATTTATATAAAACACGCCCTCATATTCGGGGTGGAACGTGCATTCAATTGGAATTGATTATTTCGTATTTGCCATCCGGCATACGAACTGTCCTTATTTGACGCGAATAATGAAGCAAACGCTTGATGGTTTGTTCAGATGGCCCTTGTTTAAAGGATCCGTTTTTCTTAGGGGTAATGGTCTTTTGCATAAAAAAAAAATTGCGATTTGTCTTTATAACGACAAACCGCAATCTTTGGTATGTTGAAGTCAAATTATTTTTTTGTCAGCACAATGTTGTGCTTTTCAATCAACTTTCGAAGATTGATGAGTGCATAACGCATACGCCCTAAGGCAGTATTAATGCTAACGCCCGTTTGTTCGGCGATTTCCTTAAAGCTCATATCGTCGTATATGCGCATGCGTAAAACCATTTGTTGATCTTCTGGTAAATGCTCAAGTAAGTGCACAGCATCCCGTTCAATCTGATCCTTTATCATTTGATTTTCAGCGTTAAGAGAATCATCTGTCATGTTGGTTAGGATGTTGTAGTCGCCTTTGGTCTGAACTTTTCGCTGCTTCTTCTCGCGTCGGAAGTGATCGATTACCAAATTATGTGCAATGCGCATCACCCACTGAATGAATTTACCTTCTTCATTGTAGCCCTTGCGCTTAACGGTGTTTATGACCTTCACAAAGGTGTCTTGAAAAATATCCTCAGCGAGCTGCCCATCGCGTACCTTGGATACAATGAAAAGAAATAATCGGTCTTTGTGACGACGAATCAACGTTTCAAGTGCAAATTCGTCACCACTGGCAAATAGACGTACCAACTGTCCGTCATCGACTTCAGAATACAACATACCTTTTGTATTTAAATGATTAAAAAACTAAGAAAGGTAATGATGTATCGATAGACGGTAGATTTAAAATGTAATTAGATTGACAAATTTATAAAAAATTTTCGATATAAAAAATTTTTAACACTTTTAATTTGGATGGTATTTTCCCAAACTAGGGATTTGCATGAGAAATATCAACAATAACCGCTGGTTTTGGTTGCTATAAATACATCACCAATGTACTTTTGTCGAAGCAACTATATTCATGAAAAAACCAACACCGAAAACGCATATTCTCATCAGAGGTGCTCGCGTTCATAATTTAAAGAACATTGATTTAGACATTCCACGCAAGCAACTGGTTACCATTACCGGGTTGAGTGGCAGCGGAAAATCGTCTTTGGCATTTGATACACTATACGCCGAAGGGCAGCGCCGATATGTGGAGAGCTTGTCGGCTTATGCACGTCAATTCATGGGCAAACTTGAAAAACCGGAAGTAGATTCCATCAAGGGTGTTGCTCCGGCCATTGCCATTCAGCAAAAAGTAAATTCCCGTAACCCTCGTTCCACAGTGGGAACGGTTACGGAAATTTACGATTACATGCGTGTGATGTTTGCACGCATCGGTAAAACGGTTTCCCCTATCAGCGGTGATGTTGTAAAAGCACATACCGTGGAAGACGTCATTCGCAAAACCTCGGATATGGAAGACGGTACTCGATTTATGATATGTTACCGTCCAGAGTGGGATAAACGCACACCGGCATCCATGTTGGACATTCTTCAACAACAGGGTTACAGTCGTATTTTCGATGGTGAAACGGTGCACCGCATTGAAGACGTGGTCGAAAACCCACCCAATTTAAAAACCATCAAAATGTGGATGGTTGTCGTAGATCGTGCGGTTGTTCGCAAAGACGACTTGGAAAATGACAACCGACTGGCGGACTCCATTCAAACGGCATTTTTTGAGGGCAAAGGGCACTGCTCTTTGGTGATCCCCAATGGCCCTACCCACAGTTTTTCGAATCGCTTTGAAGCCGATGGCATTTTGTTCAACGAACCCAATGTACATTTTTTCAGCTACAATAACCCTTACGGTGCCTGCCCAACCTGTGAGGGGTTTGGTACGGTTGTAGGCTACGACGAGGAGCTGGTTATCCCTAACCCCAAACTCTCCATTTTCGACAATGCCGTGCAGCCTTGGAAAGGTGAAAAAATGTCGAAATGGCGTGACGAATTCATCAAGCAGGTCACTCCATTGGGCTTCCCCATCCATCGGCCTTACCGTGATTTGAACGACGAGCAACGCCAATTACTGTGGAAAGGAAAGGGTAAAATAAAGGGGATAAATAAATTTTTTGATTACTTAGAAAGTAAGAGTTATAAAATTCAGTACCGCGTAATGTTGTCGAGATACCGGGGTAAAACACGTTGTCACGACTGCGATGGCAATCGCCTACGCAAAGAAGCTGGCTATGTAAACGTCAACGGAAAAACCATAACGGCTCTCTCAAATATGCCCATTTACGCACTGCGTGAATGGTTTAAAAGCATTGATTTATCCGAAACAGAAGCCGATATATGCAAACGATTACTCATCGAAATCAACAATCGTTTACACTTTGTCGATAAAGTTGGTTTGGGTTACCTCACGCTAAGTCGTGGGGCTAATACCCTTTCCGGAGGGGAGTCACAGCGCATCAATCTGGCAACGTCGCTCGGCAGCAGTCTCGTTGGTTCCATGTACATTCTCGACGAACCGAGTATTGGGCTACACCCACGCGACACACAGCGGTTAATATCCGTCATCAGTGACCTTAAAAAACTTGGAAATACGGTTGTAGTAGTAGAGCATGATGAGGAAGTAATGCGAGCATCCGATCGCATCATCGATATCGGGCCAGGCGCCGGACAGCTCGGTGGAGAAGTGATGTTTGAAGGAACTTTGCCGGAATTATTAAAAAATGGAAAGGGGTTAACAGCGGATTATTTAAATGGTAAACGACATATAGATGTTCCTTCAAGCCGAAGAACGTGTAAGTCATTTATTGAGCTCAAAGGCGCTGCCGAGAATAATCTTTGCGATGTTGATGCGTCGTTTCCGCAGAACTGTATGACCGTGGTAACCGGCGTGAGTGGTTCCGGAAAATCGACCTTGGTCAACAAAGTCCTCTACCCTGCTCTTATACGCAAAATTTTTGGTCATGGTGATCGTCCGGGACTCCATGACGGGGTTGAATTTCCGAGTAATAGTATTGAGTCGATTGAGTTTGTTGATCAAAATCCCATCGGGAAATCATCGCGGTCTAACCCCGTAACGTATCTAAAAGTATACGACGATATTAGAAAGTTATTTGCCAACCAGTCACTTTCTCACATACGCGGCTACAAAGCCAAGCATTTTTCCTTCAATGTGCCCGGTGGTCGCTGCGATGCTTGCGAAGGCGAAGGAACGGTTACCATCAGCATGCAATTTATGGCCGATGTACATTTACCTTGTGAAGAGTGCAGCGGCAAACGATTCAAAAAAGAAATTCTCGAGGTCAAGTTTGGCGACAAAACCATTTCCGATATTCTCGAAATGGATGTGCAAGATGCCATTCCTTTCTTTCGCGATAACGGGGAAGACAAAATTGCTAAAAACCTACAACCTCTATTTGACGTAGGACTGGAATACATCAAATTGGGTCAGTCGTCAAACACCTTATCCGGTGGTGAGGCGCAACGCGTGAAGTTGGCTTTGTTTCTGAGTAAGAGTCAAGACGACGGAAAAGGTCTCTTTATTTTTGATGAACCCACCACCGGATTGCACTTTCACGACATCCAAAAACTACTTAAAAGTTTCAATGCCTTGGTTGATCGCGGCCACACCCTTATCGTAATCGAACATCATCCCGACGTAATAAAATGCGCCGATTGGATTATTGATATGGGTCCGGACGGTGGAGATCGCGGTGGACAGATTGTTTACCAAGGTGATGTAGAAGGGCTCATGGATTGCGAAGCATCCGCAACCCGGCCGTTTATTGTGTTGTCGCCTTCAAAAGCCAATTCATGATTGCCACCATCCACATACTCGGGACCAGTTCTGCTGTGCCCACCTCCAATCGTTTTCCGAGTGCGCAACTCTTAGATTTTGGCGGTGAAATGATGCTTGTCGATTGTGGGGAGGGGTGCCAATTGCAAATGCGCCGTCAAAACATCAGTTTGGGTAAAATCCGCTACATCTTTATCTCCCATGCCCACGGAGATCACTTTTTTGGCCTCATTGGGTTGCTGAGCACGTTAAGTGTTCTCAAAGTAGATTCACCGCTCGACATTTTTGCTCCGGCGTCAGTTATAGACGTTATGAAATACCAGATGAATCGACTGGGGTACTCGCTGCGTATGCCCATTATCTGGCACGAGTTAAACGAAGGGTTTAGCGGCATACTTTGGGAAACACCAAAGGCTGTGGTGGAAGCATTCCCTTTGCACCACAGCGTTCCTGTTCACGGCTTTAGTTTTCGCGAAAAACTAGAAGACAGAAACATTGACCCGGACAAAATCACTCTTTACGATCTTAGTGTTCCCGAAATTGTTGCCGCAAAAAAGGGAAAAAACATTCAGCGAGAAAATGGTGAAATCATCGCCAACAGTGAGCTTACACTACCCCAGCACCGTCCATTGAAATATGCGTATTGCACCGATACCACACGCGTTCCCAAACACCCCGTAATACGCGGCGCCCACGTAATGTATCACGAAGCAACCTATTTGGAAAAAGACAGAGCCAATAGTGACCGAACTCGACACAGTACGGCACGTGACGCCGCACAATCTGCCGTAGACAATGACGTAGAGCATTTATTAATCGGCCACTATTCTGCGCGTTACAAGCGCCCCGATGCACTTATCAATGAAGCGCGAGACGTATTTCCCAACACAACAATGGCACGAGAGGGAATGCGCATTCGCATCGATAGCAAGCGCAATACCGTACAAATTTTACCTCACAAGTAATGCTGATGCGGCGCAGCTCTCCCCTACTGGTTCTTTTTATAACCATTTTTCTAGATCTTGTAGGTTTCGGCATCATCATTCCCATTTTACCCATATTTGCGACCAACTTAGGTGCAAGCGGATTTATGGTTGGTGTCATCGCCACATCGTATTCCTTGTTCCAGTTTTTCTTTGCTCCGTTTTGGGGCAACCTGAGCGATCGTCTGGGAAGGCGCCCCATTTTACTGGTATCCATTCTCATTGTAGCCGGATCGTACGTTCTTTTTGCACACGCCAACACCCTACTTCTTCTATTACTTTCGCGTATTCTTGCGGGCATTGGTGCAGCAAACATTTCGGCAGCGCAGGCTTATATCAGCGACATAAGCAAACCGGAAGATCGCGTCAAAAACTTTGGCATCATCGGAGCAGCTTTTGGATTAGGGTTCATCATAGGCCCTATGATTGGCGGCATCATCAAAGACAACTATGGCGTAATGTGGGTCGGTTATTTTTCTGCGTTAATGTCGGTCTTCAATTTCATACTCGCTTTTTTCTTGCTGCGTGAGAGTCTAAAGGAGAAAAACGCAGATAAACCATTGTTTACCAACCCGCTGACCTCACTGGCAAAAGGATTTAAAACTCCCGGAATACAGCTTGTGATGCTGCTCAATTTCATCTTTCTTCTCGCCTATTCCAAAATGCAAATCACCGCTACGCTCTTATGGAATCAGCATTTTAACTTAAACGTCAAAGAAATAGGATATGTATTTGCGTACATAGGTCTAATGGCAACCGTTATTCAAGGTACGTTGCTCGGACGATTAAACCGCTGGTTGGGAACCAAGCGATTACTCATCAGTGGAACACTGTTTGCCGGTGTCGGGCTATTGGCACTGCCCTACATTCCACCAGCATTATTCATTCCTTTTGAATTAATCGCCATCACCTGCTTATCCATAGGTTCGGCGTTTATAAACCCAACCTTGTCAACGGCAATGAGTACACTTTCCGACGCCAAATCGCAGGGAATGGCTTTAGGGAATTTACAGGCATCTGGGTCTCTAGCACGTACCATTGGACCACTGATTGGAGGTGCACTATACGATTGGCACTATGGCGGACCTTATGTGGTGGGGTTTTGTTTGATGATTGCTTGCACCTATCTCGCTTTAAAACTAACCAAGTTGATTTAACCAAAACGCAACGCAACGTTCCTCACAGCGAGTTATATGTTTGTTAGGTAAATGACCTTACCCGTTGTATCGATGAACGAAACATAGGTTCGGTTTCCCACAATTTGCACCACCATAAATGCATTTGTGGATTCAGCAAATAGTGCAGCATCTGGATCTTTTATTTCGCGTAGCGCAGAGCCTGCACCGGAAACAAAATAATCGATGGATCCGGGTTTTAAATGCTGTACGTCGTGTTCATGTCCGGCGATGTATGCGTGAATGTTGTTTTCTTCAAATCGTTTTTCCAAATGATCGCGTACGGAATTGGCGCGACCGGCTCTGGCTCCAGCGGTATACAACGGGTGATGACCAAACACAAATACGCGTTTGTCGGTATTGGTTTCTAACACCTTCTCCATCCAAGCGAGTTGAGCTGTCGTATCTTGTGCACGAACAAATGGACCGTAGCTGTCGCTTTGGTAATAGCCTCTTGCAAAGGAATTAGTCTCTAAAAATAACAACAACACACTGTCATTTCCCGCAGCAGCTGTTTTGGCGTAGTACGTTGCCGGCAGTTGCCACATTGGATTAACATTATTGTAATCCATCTGAGCCTGAACGTTTCCGCGAATATCGTGATTCCCCAACACATTGTACCATTTAATGGATTGCAGAGAAGTATAACCATAAGGCACTTCAAACGATTCACGCCAATGTGAATCTTCGATGCTTTCAACGCCGTCGGGATAAAAATTATCTCCTGTGGATACTACAAACGATGGAGACAGCTCATCGGCGAATGCGGCCATTGTTTTACCCAACTGTGTTTGGCCGTGTTTACCACGCCTACCCCAATCACCAATAACAAAAAAGCATAGATCTACGGAATCGGGAGAAATAAGTGAATCAATGGAAGATTGGTAAACTGCTTTCGAAAGTGACTTGGATCGACAACCCGCTGAAACCAAAAGAATGCAAACCAAAATAAGGGTTGACTGTGATGTGACAATGGATTTTATTTGACGCATAGCACACTTTGTTTAACTCCCAATATGATGGAGGAGTCGGTTAATCTGACTTTCCCAAAGTAATTTATTTTCTTCCAATTCATATTCCTCACTGTAATCCGTAATGATGAGTGATACATCTTTGGTAAGGTCATCAACCTGAATATTGAATTCAAAAAAGTAGTCATCACCTTCATCAATATCATCCATCCAACGAAAACGGATGAACTTGTTTTTCTTTTTGGAAATTACCTTGGCAGTCTCCTCACTTTCGCCCCAGATAAACGTAAAGACTTCACCGCGTGAGTTGACATCATCGCAGAACCAATCGGCTAAGCCACTAGGTGTTGATAAAAACGGATAGAGCATGGCGGGAGATGCTTTAACCGGAAATTCTATTTCGTATTTTTCTTTGTCCATAATATGCGTTTATTAGCGTAAATCAAAAGTAGTTAATGCGTAGACTCAAACACAACGTACACTAGGTATAACAATGTTGAGCGTGAATTCACCAGTATGGGCTGCAATATAGCAACAAAAAAAATATCACACCGACAAACTCTTCAAAAGGACGTTTGAATACCACATTTTTTTTCAAAAACACGAATAACACATAAAATCAGTGCATTATGCATTTTATAAATTGGACTTCCTGAACTTACTTTGCATCGCTTTTGTTACATAGTCGATTTTATTATAAAACTAATTTTTTTACCAATATATTTTTTGCAATATGAAGTTTGAACTAACCGAAGAACACCTCATGATTCAGAAAGCTGCGCGTGATTTTGCGCAGAACGAATTATTACCCGGCGTTATCGAGCGAGATAACACAGAAACATTCCCTGCCGAACAAGTTAAAATGCTTGGAGAGCTCGGTTTTATGGGAATGATGGTTGACCCCAAATACGGTGGAAGCGGCATGGATACGATTTCCTATGTATTAGCTATGGAAGAACTGTCTAAGGTTGATGCGTCTGCCTCCGTTGTGGTTTCCGTTAATAATTCATTGGTGTGCTGGGGACTCGAAAAATTTGGTACGGAAGAGCAAAAACAAAAATACCTTGTTCCCCTTGCAAAGGGTGAGATCATTGGTGCATTTTGTTTGTCTGAGCCCGAGGCCGGCTCCGACGCAACGTCTCAGAAAACAACGGCCATTGACAAAGGCGATCACTACTTACTCAACGGAACCAAAAACTGGATTACCAATGGTAATAGTGCAAGCGTTTATTTGGTGATTGCTCAAACCGATATCGAAAAAGGGCACCGCGGAATCAATTGCCTCATCGTAGAACGCGACATGGATGGGTTCGTTGTTGGCAAAAAAGAAGAAAAAATGGGCATACGCGGTTCTGATACCCACAGTTTAATGTTTACCGATGTTGTTGTACCCAAAGAAAATCGCTTAGGAGAAGACGGGTTCGGTTTTAAATTTGCCATGAAAGTATTATCCGGTGGACGAATTGGTATTGCTGCCCAAGCACTAGGGATTGCGTCCGGTGCTTATGAGTTGGCTCTTCAGTACTCTAAAGAGCGCAAAGCGTTTGGAAAAACGATCAGTGATCACCAAGCAATTGCCTTTAAACTGGCCGATATGGCAACCGATATTGAAGCTGCTAGATTGATGGTGCTCCGCTCAGCTTGGTTGAAAGACCAAGGACTGCCATTCGATCGTGAAAGCGCTATGGCCAAGCTTTACGCCTCTTCTGTAGCGATGAAACACACCACGGAAGCGGTACAAATTCACGGCGGTTACGGTTTTGTAAAAGAGTACCACGTGGAGCGCTTAATGCGGGACGCAAAGATTACGCAGATTTATGAAGGAACATCTGAAATCCAAAAATTGGTTATTTCTAGAGACATCCTGAACGATTAATAACGCATAATATCATCAAAAGCCACTTCAAATGAAGTGGCTTTTTTGTTAACACCTATTACTACATGAATCCACTAATCGAATCATTCCAAACACCCTTCCAAACATTTCCGTTCGACAAAGTTAAATCCCATCAATTCAAGCCGGCCATTGAGCATTGGATCGAAATAAGCCGTGAACGCATAAAATCAATTCGAGATAACGAAGAAAACGCAACCTTTTCCAATACTGTAGAAGCCTTAGACTACTGCCAAGAAGAACTCAATCGCATCGCATCGGCATTCTTCAACTTAAATTCTGCCGAAACCAACGATGAACTTCAGTCATTGGCTCAGGAAATATCGCCCATGCTCAGCGCATTTGGAAACGATATAGTCCTTGACGAGAAGCTCTACGCACGAATTATGTCGGTAAGCGACGTACCGAAAACAAACGAAGCCATCATGCTCATGGAAAAAACGCGCCTCGCTTTTGAGCGCAATGGAGCTGATTTAAACGATGGTGAAAAAAAACAGCTTAGAGAAATCGATCAAGAACTCGGTCGGTTGAGTCTAACGTTTGCCGAAAACGTTCTACGCGACACCAATGAATACAGCTTTTTCATAGAGGATAAGGAGGAGTTAGCTGGCTTGCCCGATTACGTAATAGACCGCGCAGCTGATGCCGCCAAAGCTCATGAGCAAGATGGGAAATGGATGTTTAGTCTGAGACCCGACAGCTACCTCGAATTCATGAAGTACAGTGCTGTTCGAAAACACCGTGAAACCATGTACCGAGCCTTCATCTTGCGCGGTAAAATGCAGGACGATAAATCCAATATACCCGTAATAGAACGCCTGGTAGAACTTCGGAGAAAACGCGCGCTACTGTTGGGTTACACCAGTCACGCACACTACGTGCTCCAAGAACGCATGGCTAAAACTCCATCAACAGTTTTGGACTTTTTAGACACACTGAAAGAGCACGCACTGCCGGTAGCAATAGAAGACCTACAAAAACTACAAACGTTTGCGAAAAAGACGGATGATATTGATGAACTGCAAAGCTGGGATATTGCCTATTACAGCGAAAAACTTAAAAAAGCTGAACTCAATGTAGATGATGAGGCATTAAAACCCTATCTCGCCTTGCCCAACGTAGTAGAGGGAATTTTTGATATCGCTCATCGCTTATTTGGGATCAACTTTTCAAAACGATCCGATATTCCCGTATATCATGATGAAGTAGAAACGTATGATGTTACAGACAACGATGGCAAGCACCTAGCTGTGTTCTATATGGATTTATTTCCCCGCGATGGGAAACGAGGTGGAGCATGGATGACCGCCTATCGAGGACAATGGGTAAAAGACGGAACCGATCATCGCCCGCACATCAGCATTGTGTGCAACTTCAACCGGCCCACAAAAGACCGTCCGGCAATGCTTACCTTTCAGGAGCTCACTACGTTTTTTCACGAATTTGGACATGCACTGCACGGTATGCTGGCAAAAGGAACCTACCCCAGCTTGAGTGGAACAAATGTGTACTGGGACTTCGTTGAACTGCCATCGCAGCTCATGGAGAATTGGTGCTACGAAAAAGAGGCATTAGACATATTCGCACGTCATATCGATACCAATGAGCGCATTCCTGAAGACATGATCAGCAACATCCGCAAGCAGCGCGTATTTTTAGAGGGGTATGCAACCATTCGGCAGCTAAGTTTCGGGTATTTAGATATGGCCTGGCACAGTCTGGAAAAAGACGAAACCATACCAAGCATTGATAAACTGGAAGCCAACGCTACCGGAGATATTCGCTTGTTGCCCGAAGTAGACGAAAGCACCATTAGTACAGCATTTAACCACATCTTTCACGGTGCATACTCCGCCGGTTACTACAGCTACAAGTGGTCAGAAATGTTGGAAGTTCAAGCATTCAAGCTATTTGAAGCAAACGGGCTGTTTGACAATGAAACGGCTTCAAACTACAAAGAACTGTTGGAGGCCGGAGGAAGCGTTCATCCCGCAAAACTGTTTCGTATCTTTACGGGCGATGATCTCAATCCTAATGCGCTGCTTGATCGGCTCAAAAGATAACTCATCAATCGTGTTCTGTTGCTGCAATGGGATTTATTTAATTCGCAAACTCCATTGCAGGGCTCGAACTAGAGTGTTATAATATTGTCTTTTGACACAAATAATAAAACGTCAAATAAACATCGTACTATGTATACATACTTCAGGTGCAGCATCAATGCATGGGTCACTACAGGCCTTGCTTTATTTTTTATTGGTTGCGACTCCCCCACTACTCCATCTGAGGAAACATCCACTGATGTAGCGTCGAAGCCTTCCGTATTTGATACCGAAATTAAACGCATCACCAAGTCGAAATCCCCGCTTGGCGCAACCATTGGATGGGAATCGTACGACGTCGTTATGGAACACCCAAAGCACGACTCTGCGCGCTATTTTTTGGCTGTAGAAAAACAGAATAATGTACCACAAAACACGGCTGTTTATCAAGTCATTTATTATGAAAACGGTGCGCGACGAACAGAACAATCCATTCAGCCATATCGAAAATATACCCACAACGGTGTTCAGACCTATCAAATTGAAGATCAAAACAACAACACCATCATATTTACGGTTGAAGAAGGTAAAGTCGTTGCTAATAAAACCGGTGTAGAATTAACTGCCGTTATTGAGGATGAGAATTATCCACTCTATCGTACAACGGCAGGAATGTACTTGCCCGGTGGTACATTTGAACGATGTCCCGATGGAAAAATCATGGCATTTTTTGAAAACGAAATGCTGCAACGCCTCAATCTGTTTATGAAAGAATTGGTTGGTGAAAAAGGAAAAAGCGCGGTTGTTCTCAACGGTTTGTATACCACACCTGATTTTGGTGAACCGGATTTATTTACCATTACCGAAATAAAAATGACCGATGTTCGTTCATCCTGTATCGAATAAGTCTTACCTGAATACCCATGAGATTTGCCATTGTCCTATTGTTGTTATTGCTGCCTGTGTTATTTACCCAATGCATTGATAACGAAATAACTACACTCAGAATAGAGCGTGCAGTTTGTTCATCGTTGCACAACGATTTTATTGAACGCGGGGGAACACAAGATGATCCTGTAATGGTTCCATACTCCAGTGGCGTTGTTGAAATTATGTTTTTAACCGAGGTACTAGCTTCTCTCAAAAATAATAATAGTGCGCTTTATGCTGTGGGTAATTCGCGCGTAGTTAAAGGCATTGACTCCGTTTCCATCAAGTCATCCGTGAGCATTGGCCCCGGAGTAGCACCCAATGAAGAACTGATTGATAATGTATTTACACTCGTGCATTATCCTGATTTACAGTTGCGCGACTATCAACGTACGCTCAACCAATTCAATGAAAAAATAATCGAACCACGATTAACCAGCCAAACACACTATCTCTATTTCAGAATGCGTGACATGTTTACAACGGATCCGTTCGATTTGCAATTCACTTTTTTTATGGAGGATAGGGAACCCATTACCTGTGATTGTGGTTGGATTCAGTATTTCTAAAACTATTTCAAACGTAGTTGGTTATTGATTTAAATATGCAATTGGATTGATGAAATCAAATCTCTGGTATTCGCTGCAGTGCATTTGGTTTAGATGCACAAACGTGACTTGGTTGATTACCTAAAATAATCAATCATCCATCAGCATTTATCAATCTTTTTACGAAAACGACAACCACTGTGAGCACCTCATACTTCCCACTTTTTCCCTTGGATTTATTTTTATTACCAGGAGAATTTTATCAGTTACACATCTTCGAACCGCGATACAAGCAACTTGTAAAAGATGTTATGGAAGATGACAAAACATTTGGAATACCATTTTTTCACATCACCAATGGTAGAAATCTGGGATCAGTGGTTGAAATCATAGATGTTTTCAACGAAAACGAACTAGGCGAATGCGATATTGCAATTCGCTGTACCGATCTTTTCATCGTTAAGGATTTTAAACAGAGAATTAGTGACGAAACGCTTTATCCAGGGGGCGTTATTAACATTTGGAACAACGAGTGGAATTCAACCGCACCTTCTTACATATTGAAATCGTTCAAGAAGCATAAAGAGCGAAACACAATGCTAGATCAATCAAAGGTAACGAATACAGAGATAGGATTGGTCGATGTGTTTTCTTCACTCAATCCCAATGCTCAAGACAAATTAAAATACGTTTTATGTGTATCCATAAAAGAACGTGAGCAGTATGTTCATAGTTACCTCCAGTATTTTGATTTGATTACCGAACAAGAATCACATGTCTATCAAAACATATACATGAATTAATCTACATTCGATTGTCTAGGTTTATTGTATTCTAATGTATTTTGTACACTTAACTCGAGACGTTTTGAGGTAAATGATTGCATCTACTTAAAACAATAATAATTTACCTTTCAAGTATTGGTCGTTTTTAAAGATTGATGTATTTTTGAATAATAATTTTTACTTTATGAGTTACATTAGGCGAAGACCTCTACTATTTATTATGATTGCCTCCATCGCAATGTTCGGAATGGCCTTTATTGACAGCGAACGCAATAGTCAAACAAACGTTGGATTGTCCATTGGAGACGTAGCACCGGAGCTTAAATTTAAAAATCCTGATGGCGAGTTTATATCACTTTCCTCCCTCCGAGGCAAGGTGGTTCTCGTTGACTTTTGGGCATCGTGGTGTCAACCGTGTAGGGTTGAAAACCCCAATGTGGTTCGCTTATATGACAAGTATCACGATAAAAAATTAGGAAACGCTAATGGGTTTGAAGTTTATAGTGTTTCCCTAGACCAAGAGAAGTCTAAGTGGGTTAGTGCCATTCAAAAAGACAACTTAAAATGGGATGCCCATGTAAGCGACTTAAAGTTTTGGAAGTCTGAAGCTGCTCGCATTTACAACATTTCTTCCATCCCCTACACTGTTCTCATTGATGAAAAAGGTGTCATCATCGGAAAAAATTTGCGCGGACCGGCTCTTGAACGCGCGTTGAGTAACATGAATCGGTAACATTTAGAACGAAAAGATACGTAACAAAAAGGCGATGCAGTTGCATCGCCTTTTTTTATCCGTAAGAGTGCTATTTAAGCAACTCGAAGTTTTTCTTTGTGATTGCGCAACTGTCTGCGAAGTACATCCGTCGCTTGATCGGTTGCCTCTTCAAAAGAAGCGCACTGCTTTTTTACTACAAATTCATTACCCGGTACACTGATTTTTATCTCAGCAATCTTATTTTCTTTTGATGACGTGTTTTCTACTTTAAGAAACACATCGGCTGCAATAATGCGATCAAACACTTGTTCCACTTTACCAATCTTTTTGTGGACGAAATCGGTCAATTTTGTTTCCGCATTAAAATTGACACATTGCAAGTTAATTTCCATAATAATACAATTTAGTTGCCTCTGGGATGAGCATGTTGATAAACAGATTTTAATTTTTCAACGGACATATGGGTATACACCTGCGTAGCGGATAAGCTGCTATGTCCCAGAATGTCTTTGATTGCATTCAAATCCGCTCCTTTACTTAACATGTGTGTAGCCATTGAGTGTCGTAAAATATGTGGCCCTTTATAAGCCACCGTTGAAACAATGCTAATGTAGTGCACAACAACGTTATACACAAGTTTTGGATAACACTTTTTGCCTTGCGCAGTAACAAATAACGTATTGTCTTCCAATGCAGGAAGATGATTGCGCCAGTTATTAACAAATTGTTTGATGTCGTTTACCAATGTCTTTCGCAATGGGACATATCGGATTTTATTCCGCTTTCCTTTTACCCGTAGCTTATCGTTATCTACATCACCCATCCGAAGCTCTATTAACTCAGAACGGCGTAAACCGGCAGAGTATAGCACGTCCAACATCAGCCGATCTCTATGCCCTTCAAACGTATTTGGAAACTCCAACGCAAATAATGCTGATATTTCCTTTTGAGTGAGAACGCTGATGATTTCTTTAGACTGCTTAGGTGCTTTTACGTGAAGAACGGGGTTAACCTCTACCAATTCCTCCCTGAGTAAATACGCAAAATAAGACTTCAATGAAGAGAGTCGCCTTGCAATGCTTCTCGCACTGAGTTCGTCGTCAACCATTTCAACCAGCCAATCACGAATGATTTGTCTGTTGATTTCACGCAACTCTGCATCCGGGTGAAAATGCTCTATAAACGCAATGAAATGGTTAATATCATTTTCATACGCCGTAATTGTATGCTTTGAATAGCGGCGCTCGCGTTCTAAATGATGTAAAAACAATTGAAGTTGATCCATAAAAAACGGGTTGCTGACGATGATTATGTCAACAACCCGCAAGATAAGAATGAACGGAAAACTAACCGTTTTCCGATTCGTTTTTCTTTTGGATGTAAGCAGCTTTCAATACTTCCTCACGACGCTTAACGCTTGGCTTTGTAAACTGCTGATTAGCACGCAGTTTTCTAACCACACCAATGCGGTCATACTTGCGCTTGTAACGTTTGAGGGCGCGGTCGATGCTCTCTCCTTCTTTTAGTGAAACTACGATCATTATTGTTTGTTTATGTGTTGCTGTTTTGCGGCTGCAAATGTAAGCAAATTATTTTAATATGTTCTTGGAAATTACCAGTTTTTGTATTTCTGATGTTCCTTCACCGATGGTACACAGTTTTGCGTCGCGGTAGAACTTCTCCACCGGGAAATCCTTAGTAAAACCGTAGCCACCAAAAATCTGTACAGCTTCATTGGCTACACGAACACAAACTTCCGACGCGTACAACTTTGCTTTAGCACCTTCAGTAGTTACCGACTTACCGGCATTTTTAAGGGCGGCAGCTTTAAACGTGAGTAATTCAGCTGCTTCAATTTCTGTAGCCATATCGGCTAGTTTAAACGCAATCGCCTGAAATTTACTAATCGAACGACCAAATTGCTCGCGTTCTTTGGAGTATTTTATAGACGCCTCAAAGGCACCTTTAGCAACACCTAAGGAAAGTGCAGCGATGGAAATTCGCCCACCATCAAGTACTTTCATCGCTTGTATGAATCCTTCTCCCTCATTACCCAGCATATTGGCATGGGGTACTCTGCAATTTTCAAAAATCAGTTCTGTTGTTTCAGAAGCACGCATACCGAGCTTGTCTTCTTTTCTGCCACCACTAAAACCGGGTGTGCCTTTTTCTATGATGAACGCCGACATTCCACGAGAATCTCCCTTTTCACCTGTACGAACAATCACAACGGCTACGTCACCCGACACACCATGTGTGATGAAGTTTTTTGAACCATTGATGATCCAGTCGTCTCCATCTCTCACGGCAGTGGTATTCATCCCACCGGCATCACTACCGGTGCCTACTTCTGTTAATCCCCATGCACCAATCCATTCACCGGTAGCCAACTTAGGCAGATACGTTTGTTTTTGTGTTTCGTTTCCAAATTGTAAGATGTGCCCCGTACAAAGTGAATTGTGCGCCGCCATAGACAATGCAATTGACGGATCTACTTTTCCGAGCTCTGTGATGGCCGTTACGTATTCATCGTAGGTTAAGCCCGCACCGCCATAGCTTTCAGGCACCAATACACCTAACAAACCCAGTTCTCCAAGTTTTTTCATTACGTCTACGGGAAAGTGTTGACTTTCGTCCCACTTCATGATATTTGGGCGGATGTGCTGCTCGCTAAAATCGCGAACCGTCTCGGCAATCATTTTCTGTGTTTCGGTCAGTCCGAAATCAAAACCAGCTTCTACAAGTACGTCACTCATATATTAATCAATTATTATGTAAGGTAAAATTGTGTGTTTTCTATTAATTGGGAACAAAGATAGTTCTTTAAGTTCATCAACCGAAATAAATGGCCTAAAGTTCTCTCTAAATTCGACAATTTCTCGTGCAAGTGAAAAAGAAATGAATGGATGACTGGCTAGAGTTTCAACATCATCTTTATTGATGGATAACTGAATATACGATTCGGCTTCGCAAACGGATTGGCTGCGAATGCTGTAAAATCGCAAGCTGTCCATTTTAGGTATGGCCCACAAAACATCGTGTGATGGAAACGCACCGAGCATGTCCCGCAAACCAACTATTTGCTTCGCAAAATAAGAACCTACCCCATCCATGTGTTTTAAACGTGTAGTATCTGCTTCGTTGAGATTGATGTGCTCGCGAAAACGGGAGTCAATGCGCACATACGGCACGAGTTGTGAAAGTAAATACGGGTCTAGACCGTAAACCAAGTTTATATCTTCTGGCTCCGTAAGCGGTTTTCTACTGCGATACGCCTTCAACTGTTCAAATTGCCATTCGGAAAACCCCATTGATTTTGCATCTTGGTAACTCAAGGTGTTGGGGTCAAAATGTTGGTATTCCAACGAAGGCGCTTTTGGTACGTCATCGCTTATTAATGAAAATGTCATAAAGCGCTTGGCTGTTTTCCACCAAGTCGTATCCATACCGTAAATACGCAATACATCCTCGGGTTTATAAAATACACCACCGGATTCTTTATACGCTATTACCCTTCGACTAAGGTCTTTTGGCAAGCCCAAAGTTTGAAGCTCGCTCTCTGATGCATGGTTGGGGTTAAAAACATAAAACTCCTCGATGACCTCAACATCTGACCGATCATTCATCGATTTGGTCTTGTAGGAACCGGTTGATTTAGAGGCATTAGTTTGTTCGGGAAGTTGAAGGGCTCGGATAAAATTCTCAGCTGTTTCTTGATCTTTTGAGGAGTTGTAGACGGCTACAACCGTTTTACCAAGAATAACGACCAGTAACAAAATCATGAGAACAGCAGATCCTACCCGCTCCTGAGGTGTCATGTAAAACCAATCTGCTACACGCTTAAACATGCAGCAAATGTAAATATTATATTACTTTTTCGCAAGCAGCTTACCGGATTTTTTATCGGCAAGGTATCGGCGTAAATCCTTTTTAACTTCACCAGCCATTATGTACAAGCCTATAATATTGGGAAACGACATAGCGAGAATCATCATATCTGAGAAATCGAGTACCGCACCCAAACTTACCGATGCGCCCAAAACAACAAATGCCAAGAAAACGAATTTGTAGATGAGTTCGGAACGCTTACTACGTCCAAATACGTATGTCCATGCACGCATGCCGTAATACGACCATGAAATCATGGTTGAAAATGCAAACAGGAATACCGCCGCAGCAAGCACGTATGGAAACCAAGAAATGACGCTTCCAAAGGCGGAAGCTGTGAGCTCAACACCACTGAGTCCGGTTAATTCATGCTTTCCGGTAAAAATGAGTACGAGAGCAGTAAGCGTACAAACCACCACGGTATCAATGAATGGTTCGAGCAGGGCAACAAAACCCTCGCTTGGCGGGTGTTTGGTTTTTGCTGCGCTGTGGGCAATGGCGGCAGACCCTACACCAGCTTCATTTGAAAAGGCGGCACGTTGGAAACCCACTACCATTACACCAATAAATCCACCTTTCATGGCTGCCGGACTAAATGCTCCTGATAAAATGGCGTTAAAGGCCGGTCCGATGTTTTCAATGTTCAAACCAATGACAACCAACGCACCCATTACGTAAACGCCCGCCATGATGGGAACAACTTTTCCCGTTACCTTAGCAATGCTCGAAATGCCACCAATAATGACAACCCCAACTAAAATGGCGAGAATGATGCCGTACCAAAAGCCATTTCCAGCTAGTAAAGGCAACTGCCCAGATAGTATATCAAACGATTGGTTGGCTTGAAACATGTTTCCACCTCCAAAGGAAGCACCAATGGCTAATACTGCAAAAAAACCGGCAAGAAACTTACCAAGTCCTGTCATGTTTCGTTTTTCCAAACCGTAACGCAGGTAATTCATTGGGCCACCAAATATTCTCCCTTCGTTATTGATAAAGCGATACTTGACTCCCAATGTGCACTCCACAAATTTCGAAGACATCCCTAAAAAACCTGCTAAAATCATCCAGAACGTAGCTCCCGCTCCTCCCAAAGATATGGCAATAGCAACACCGGCAATATTTCCCAATCCAACAGTTGCCGATACAGCCGTAGCCAATGCTTGAAAGTGTGTGATGCGACCTGGAGCGTCGGGATCGTCGTATTTACCACGAGCAAGGTCAATGCTATGACGAAACCCACGAATATTGATGAAGCCCATACGAACGGTAAAAAACAAGGCTCCGAATATCAGCCAAATGACAATGAATGGAATTCCTTTTTCAAGGACGTCACCATTGGGATGTCGCATCGCTTTGGGGTTGTCAAATCGCAAATCGGCAAAATGATGCGCATGTTGAGCTATCACGTGCTCAGGATTGTTCGGATTGTAAATATCGCTTCCCTCACTTACCAAATAACGCAATTGACCGTTGGCCGTTGCGTAAACGGTATCGTACTCTCCACTTCTAGAAATAACGGCAACCGCATCGTTTTTATATACGCTCGCTCTATTTTTCACAAGGTACTTTTCCAAAACAAACGTCTCTTTGGTTTCCGCATCCCAATTTGGCGCAAAAAGCATCTTTTCGCGTTCGTACACTACAGGGTCGTAAATGCCAATGGCTGCAAACATATCCCAAAACAGCAATCCCCCCATAGCGTCAACAATGGGCTTGAATGTACCGTTGAATTTCTCCGTTATCGACTCAGCTGGAATGGGAATAGATAGGTGTACCGAATCTCCGGAGGCGTCACTTATCACAACGTCGTATGTCATGCCTTCCACCAATCCTCTTGCCCTATTGGCGTCCAGAGGAACACGTTGTTCAGACCAATAATAAGTATATGGTGGAGTACCGTTGTCAACATCTATAACGATTTGAGCATTGTTGATGTCTTTTGAAGGATTCAATACGCGATGAGAAACCTCTAAACTATTGGACTGCCCAAAGAGAAGAGATGTTGTACTGAATAAAAGAAACGTGAATATCGATGTACGCATAAAGTTATTTAATTACGAAGCGTCAAAATTAGGGCATGAGTTCATCAAAACCGAATTCATTGGTCATTCATGCGTTTTTTGAGAATATGAAGACCTTCATCTATGGAAACCGGCAAAAAATTAAATGTTTGCATGGCCTTGTCAACAACAAACCCTGTTTTGGGTGGCCTTGCGGCGGGCTGCCCCAAATCTTCGGTAGAAATAGGCGCTATCAATGTGTCATCTAAATTCCAGATGTGCGCAATTTTTTTGGCGAAGTGATACATGCTAATGTAATCACTGGAGCTGATGTGAAAGATACCATTGACTTTACTGGTTGCCGCAAGCAAAGAGGCATCTGCAAGATTATCGACCAATGTAGGTCCGCGAAATTGGTCGTTGACAACCCGAATGGGTTTATTTTGTAACAACGACTCTACTACCCAAAGCACAATGTTGGTACGCGACAAGTTTGGTGCATACCCATATACGAGCATGGTGCGTAAGATGGCAAATGATCGACCGGATTGTTGCACCAAGGTTTCTGCTTTGTGTTTTGACCGTCCGTATTCACTGATTGGATTGGGCACATCGCTTTCTCGATACATTGCCTGTTTTCCGTCAAACACAAAATCGGTAGAAATAAATACAATGCGTGTATATACCGGACTGTGATCAACAATGTATTTTGTGGCATCTACATTGGCTCGATTGCAATCGTCCGGATTGGTTTCACAGTGATCAACTTGTGTCATCGCGGCACCGTGAATGACCACATCCGGATTGACCTTAGTCATAGTTGTTTTAACCTCCATTTCATTTGTAAGATCACAAGCAACGTAATCTACGCCTTCAGGTACTGCCCGCCGACGCTCTCCCCTTCCGGTTGCAACAAAGGTTATGTTTGGGTGCTTCTTGTATTGGCTTAACAAGGCGTTACCTAGAAGTCCGTTTGCACCGGTTACAAGTACGGTAATGACATCACTCATATTCGTTGGTTTTTAGGCATAATTAAATAGACAATTAGGTAAAGTAATATTGGAGATCCAACGGTGAATATGGTTCCCAATATAAATGCCCAACGAACACCAACAACATCAAGATCGAAACGGTACGCCAACCAAGCGCATACGCCAAGTAGTTTTGGAGAGCTCATTTAGAATGTTGATTAACCAATTAATAATTTTAGATTTACAATCAATGCTTGTCTGTAAGATCAGTTAATAATGCGTGAAGAGTAAAGCGCAATACCCCCAATCCAATGTGGGTATGTCGTATTCTTCATTAGCTTTAACTTTGCGATGCGAACATACGAGAATATTTTTTCTTTACCAAGTGTGAATATTTAAATATTTGTACGTACTTTCGCATTAATAATTTACTTAAAACTTTTTGCTTTATGAAAACGAAGTCTACTATCAGTCCCGTCATTTGGTTGAGTTTATGTTTAACAGTGATGTTGCTAGCCAACACACTAAGTGCGCAGCAATACATCAATCAGCGCCCCGTGAATGAACGAAAGCGCACTGCTGGTTACTTGTATAGTGAAACCAAGTACGATCATTTTTCGTTTATGTTGACACCTTCCGCAATCTTTCACAACGCATTTCAGTTTGACTTTTCTTATCGATTAGAACGGTCATCCAATGCCTTTATGATTTCAATTGCCAACATCAACAGTGCATTTTTCGACGAATCATTCCTAGGCTCTGACTTTGATGATGAACATGAGGGTTGGGCCATCAATTTTTACCACAAATATTACCTCGAACAACAAGAAAAAGGGAAGACCGTTTACTATTTCGCCCACGGTCCGCATTTTAACTACATCGAAGGCAATACATCTTACTTTAACGCCAACACCCCCAGCGGCAACGCCAACCAAACGTACAGCTTTAGTCGTTTGGGCTACAACTTGACGTTTGGTTTTGAAACCTTGTTCAACGAGCGGTTCTTCTTTGATCTCAGTATTGGTCTTGGGCCTCGTTTTATACTGTCTAAAAGCACCACCGGCAACGCGGGGAGTGAGCTCAACGACAACCTCACCAGAACATTCATTGGCCCGGCGTTTACCGGCCTTACGCCTTTAATACAAACACGATTTGGTCTGTATATTTTTTAACGTGTTTCTTTGTGTTAAACAAACCTCTCTAAAACAATAACAAAACATTGTTTTTCGGAAAAAAAGTGTAGAATAAAGCCTGTAGTCCACGGGCTTTTTCTATTTTCGCACACGAACGTAAATTCGATGCATTACGAATGCGTTTTACAAGTAAGTTAAACCAATTAAAAGACATGAAGGTACACAACTTTTCCGCCGGTCCGAGTATACTGCCCAACGAAGTACTGCAACAAGCTTCACGAGCAGTTGAAAACTTTGACGACCTCAATCTCTCACTTATTGAAATTTCGCATCGCAGCAAAAACTTTATCGCCGTAATGGATGAAGCTACTGCATTGGTGAAAAAACTTCTCAAACTGCCTGAAGGATACTCCGTATTATTTCTCCAAGGGGGTGCCAGCATGCAGTTTACTATGGTTGCGCAAAACCTTTTAAAAGCGCAAAATGGAAAAGCAGCATATACCGAAACCGGTACTTGGGCAACCAAGGCCATTAAAGAGGCAAAGCTGTTTGGTGAGGTTGATGTATTGGCGTCGTCAAAAGATAAAAACTTCAGTTACATTCCCAAAGATTATTCGGTGCCCGCAGACGTTGACTACTTTCACTGTACCTCAAACAATACCATATTTGGCACACAAATGCATGCCTTTCCCGAGAGCTCTGCTCCACTGGTGTGCGACATGTCCTCTGACATTTTCTGTCGTGAGATAGACTACACCAAATTTGACCTCATCTATGCTGGTGCGCAAAAAAACATGGGCCCTGCCGGCACAACGTTAGTGATTGTAAAAGATGAGATTCTGGGTAATACGGGGCGTACAATTCCCACTATGCTGGATTATTCCACCCACATTAAAAAAGAATCGATGTTCAATACCCCACCGGTTTTTGCGGTTTACGTCTCCATGCTCACCATGCGTTGGTTAGATCAAAACGGAGGATTATCGTGGATAGAAGAACGCAATCGCGCTAAAGCAAAACTCATTTACGACGAAATTGACAACAATCCACTTTTTAAAGGTGCTGCTGCAATAGAAGACCGTTCTTTGATGAACGCTACCTTCTTACTCTCCGATGAATCAAAAAAGGAGGCGTTTGACGCCATGTGGAAGGAAGCCAACATCAATGGAATCAACGGCCACCGCAGTGTAGGCGGCTACCGAGCTAGTATTTACAACGCTATGCCCATTGAAAGCGTAAACGTACTCGTTGATGTCATGAAAACATTCACCCAAAAACACGGATAATATGCCCATTAATGTTTTGGCCAATGATGGCCTCCACCCTGCCGGAGTCGAAATGCTCGAAAAAGCCGGTTACAACGTCATCCAAAATAAAGTTGCCCAACCGCAACTCGCCACTTACATCAACGACAACGATGTTTCAGTGGTCCTCGTTCGCTCTGCAACAAAAGTTCGCCAAGACGTCATCGATGCTTGCCCCAACCTGAAACTCATCGGTCGTGGTGGTGTTGGTATGGACAATATTGACGTAGAATACGCACGAAGTAAAGGTCTTCACGTTGTCAATACCCCGGCAGCATCAAGTGATTCCGTAGCAGAATTGGCCATGGCTCATCTATATGGAATGGTGCGGTTTTTACACGACAGCAACCGCAACATGCCCTTAGACGGTGACAGTAAATTTGCGGAGCTAAAGAAAAAATACGCCAAGGGACAAGAATTAAAAGGAAAAACACTTGGACTAATCGGCACCGGTCGTATTGCTTTGGCCATGGCAGAACGCGCCATCGGCGTGGGAATGAAGGTCATCGCGCACTCACCCTCCGGCGAAAACAAGACGGTAACGCTTTCGTTTTTCGACGGTCAACAGGTTGA
>SKIJ01000092.1 GCA_007116495.1 Cryomorphaceae bacterium
AAGGCCTTATGCGCGGCTAAGGCACCACCGTCTTCCTCCGGGTCTACGGATGGCAGGTCGGTGAGAAAATGCGCCACGCCAATGTCGCTGAGCTGTCGAAGCACCTGCGGATTGAAATGCGGCGGATTTTGTCCACTGTAAACGCGCTGGCGCTTGTCGGGGGTATTCGGCCGGGTACGAATGATAACGGCCTGGTAACTCCAGTCGTTGTCGGGCAGTGGCAATCCGGACAAATCCACCACGCCATCCACCACATCGGCGGTGTACAGCAGAGCCGGAAACCAGTTGCGGGTGAGGTAATCTTGCACACTGTCGTGCTCTTTGGAAATATGCCCCACGCATTCGGTATGGGTGCCTTGTCCGTGCGGATTCACGAGCACGTCACAGAAGTTCACGGATGCGCCTTCGCGTACCAATCCCACCCAATCGCCAACGGTCACGGGCTTCACCTGCATATGCGCCACGCCCCACGCCAAAGGCCCTTGCGCGGCATCAAAACCAATACACAGGTCAACCCCTTGATTGAGGTTGACCTGGTGTGTTTGGTCGGCTATTTGAATGTTTGCTATCATATGATAAAACCTATCAATGAACCATACTGGCTGAGATAAAAAGTCGAGTGCAAGGCTTGCGGTATGGGTTAGCCTTGTGCTAACCCTAACAAAGCCATCGGGCTTTTTAGCCAGCCATAAAGGCTTCGATTTCGTCAATCTCTTTCGGAATCCCCGCGGTCATATTCTCATACCCATCGGCAGTAATAATAAGGTCATCTTCAATGCGAATACCCAGTCCTTCTTCCGGTAAATAAATGCCCGGCTCTACGGTGAAGATCATCCCTTCTTTTATCGGCTCGGTCCACAAACCGACGTCGTGGGTGTCCAATCCGATGTAGTGCGAGGTACCGTGCATAAAGTATTTTTTATACGCCGGCCAATCGGGATCTTGATTTTTCACTTCCTCGGGAGTGAGCAATTTCAAATCGATCAATTCCTTGGTCATCAACTCGCCGACTTGCTTGTGGTAGTCGTCGAGGTAAACGCCCGGTTTCAACAAGTCAAAACAGGCTTTCTGTACGCGCAACACGGCGCTGTAAACTTCTTTTTGGCGGTCGGTGAATGTTCCGTTGACCGGGTAACAGCGGGTGACGTCGCAGCAGTGGTTGGCATATACCGCCCCCACGTCGAAGAGGATCAACTCCCCGTCGCTGCAGACGTCTTTGTTTTCAATGTAGTGCAACACACAGGCATTGGCGCCCGACGCAATGATGGGCGTGTAGGCAAATCCGTCGCTGCGGTTGGAGAGAAACTCGTGCATGAATTCCGCTTCGAGAACGTATTCGGCCACGCCGGGCTTAATGGCTTTCAACACCCGCTTGTAGGCCTGCGTGGTGATATTCGCCGCCTGACGCATAACGTCTTGTTCCCACTTGGACTTGACCGCGCGAATGCGGTGCATCAAGGGCGCCAAACGCTTATACGTGTGCAACGGATAATCGTCTAATAGGGATTTGGCAAAGCGTTGATCGCGGGTTTCCACTTCGGTATTGGCGCGTAGGTGTTCGTTGCTGTTGAGGTAAACCGAATCCGCCTCGCTCATCAGTGATTTGAGCAATGCCGGAAACGCATTAAGCCACTGTACATTTTTGATGCCGCTGCGCTCGGTGGCCAGTTCTTTTGACAACTTCTCCCCTTCCCAGCGGGCAATGTGTTCGTTGGTTTCGGTGAGGAAGAGAATCTCGCGGTGATGCTCGCGATGGGCATCGGGAAAAATCACCAGAATGGTTTCCTCCTGATCGACGCCGCATTGATGAAACAAATCGGAGTTTTGCTTAAACGGCAAGGTGCCATCGCCGTTGGTGGGCAAAATGTCGTTGGCGTTAAAAATGGCCATGGCGCCTTTGGGGAGCATGTCTTTTAGGCGTTGGCGGTTGTGGGTGAATAGTTCTGCGGGTAAGGGATGGTACTTCATGTAAAAAATTTGGTGTCTGCCTAATTGTACGTTTGATGATTTAATGGGTTAGCACAAGGCAACCCCCTACAGCATCGAACATTCTAGAACAGCCACTATTGAACAAAACCTGAATATTAATTGGTAAAAATAAGAGTCAACACCAACGATTTAATCTACATTACAAAATACATTGGAACAATTCTAAATTAACCTCCAATTGCATTAAAGCAGTGCTGAACCTTACTTTTGTGCTGCGAATATACAGAATCAAACATCGACTAAAAAAATAACCTTTTTCTATGGCTAAATCAGCATTATTGGGGTCGTCTCTTGCTAAAAAGTACTGGATGGCGCTTACCGGATTGTTTTTGAGCATCTTTTTGGTGGTTCACTTAGCGGGCAACTTGGTATTGCTTGGAGGGCAGGCAATGGCCGAAGATTTCAACGCCTACGCCGAATTCATGACGACCTTTCCCCTAATTAAAATTGCATCGTACCTTCTTTACGCCAGCATTTTATTTCACGCTATAGATGGCATTCTACTCACCATTCAAAACCGCAAGGCGCGTCCGGTGAAGTATCACTACGAAAACCCTTCGGCAAATTCCGGTTGGGCATCGCGCAACATGGCGTTTCTCGGTACCGTTATGTTGCTGTTCATCGTTGGACACATGGCGACGTTTTGGTGGCGCATGAAGTTTGGCGAAATGCCCATAGATGCGGTTGGCCAGAAAGACCTATACACTGTCGTTGCCACGTATTTTACCACGGCATCAACGGCTTGGTTACACGTTCTCCTTTACGTTGTCGCTATGATCGCCATTGGCTTTCACTTGTGGCACGGATTTCAGAGTGCCTTCCAAACCATGGGCGTGAACCATCCCAAGTACACTCCCGTTATTAAAAAAGTAGGATATGTTTTTTCTGTGGTCATTCCCGCGCTTTTCGCCGTGATTCCCATTTACATGTTCATCACACAATAATTTAGGTAACGAAAAATAAAACAGCACATGAAGTTAGATGCCAATATTCCCAGTGGTTCATTAGGACAAAAATGGAGTTCGCACAAAAGCAGCATTCGATTGGTGAGTCCCGCCAATAAGCGCAACATCGACGTAGTTGTGGTTGGTACCGGTCTTGCCGGTTCTTCAGCCGCCGCTTCGCTTGCCGAAATGGGGTACAACGTGAAGGCGTTCTGCTTTCAAGATTCTCCACGTCGCGCCCACTCCATTGCCGCACAAGGGGGTATCAATGCCGCAAAAAATTACCAAAACGATGGCGATTCCGTTTATCGCCTTTTTTACGATACAATCAAGGGTGGTGACTACCGCTCGCGTGAGGCCAACGTTTATCGCTTGGCAGAAGTGAGCGCCAACATCATCGACCAATGCGTGGCCCAAGGGGTTCCCTTTGCTCGCGATTACGGTGGATTGCTCGACAACCGATCTTTTGGTGGGGTTCAAGTAAGCCGTACGTTTTACGCCAAGGGACAAACCGGACAGCAATTGCTGCTCGGCGCCTATTCCGCACTAAACCGCCAAATCTCTAAGGGCAATGTAAAAATGTACAATCGCCACGAGATGATGGATGTGGTGGTGGAAGGCGGCAAAGCACGAGGCATCATTGCCCGCAACCTAACGACCGGAGAAATTGAGCGTCACGGAGCACACGCGGTATTGCTGTGTACCGGTGGTTACGGAAACGTGTTTTTCCTCTCCACCAACGCCATGGGATCGAACGGTTCCGCCGCATGGAAGGCCCACCGTCGTGGCGCCATGTTTGCCAATCCTTGTTTTACCCAAATTCACCCCACCTGTATTCCGCAGAGTGGTGAGTACCAAAGTAAATTGACCTTGATGTCGGAGTCGCTGCGAAACGACGGACGCATTTGGGTTCCCAAAGACAAAAAAGACGCCGAAGCGATTCGCGAAGGCAAACTCAAACCGACAGACTTACCGGAAGAAAAGCGCGATTATTACTTGGAGCGTCGCTACCCGGCCTTCGGTAACCTCGTTCCCCGCGACGTTGCCTCACGTGCCGCCAAAGAGCGCTGCGACGAAGGATTTGGCGTTAACGCTACAGGACAAGCGGTTTACCTCGATTTCTCATCGGCGATTGAACGCTACGGTAAAACCGAAGCTAACCAATTGGGAATAACGAATCCCAGCAAGGAAAAAATCATTGAACTGGGAGAAAAAGTTGTGGCGTCCAAGTACGGTAACCTCTTTGAAATGTACGACAAAATCAAAGATGTCAATCCGTACAAAAGCCCAATGATGATTTACCCCGCC
Organism: Cryomorphaceae bacterium; assembly: GCA_007116495.1. Classification (GTDB taxonomy): domain Bacteria; phylum Bacteroidota; class Bacteroidia; order Flavobacteriales; family Schleiferiaceae; genus CSBr16-58. The sequence goes on from SKIJ01000092.1 coordinate 4,242, forward strand.
GTTCACTATACCATGGGGGGGTTGTGGGTCGATTACAACCTGATGACCAATGTTCCCGGTATGTACGCTCTGGGTGAAGCCAACTTCTCCGACCACGGCGCCAACCGCCTCGGTGCATCTGCATTGATGCAGGGGTTAGCCGATGGTTACTTTGTGGCACCTTATACCGTGGGCGACTACCTGGCCGACGAAATTCGCACCGGCGCCATCGACACCAACTCGGAGGCCTTTGAAAAAGCAGAAGCCGACGTGGTAGAACGCATCGATAACCTCATCAACAGCAACGGGACGCGTTCGGTCGATTCTTTCCACCGCGCCCTCGGAAAAATCATGTGGGACAAGTGCGGTATGGCGCGTAACGCCGAGGGTCTTAAAGAAGCCATGACGGAAATTAAAGCCCTTCGCGAGGAATTCTGGAAGGACGTAAAAGTGCCCGGTCGCAAAGACATGTACAATCCGGAGCTCGACAAAGCCGGTCGCGTAGCCGATTTCCTCGAACTCGGCGAACTGATGTGTCTCGATGCACTTACCCGCGAAGAAAGCTGCGGTGGTCACTTCCGTGAAGAGTACCAAACCGAAGAAGGCGAAGCCATGCGCGACGATGAAAACTTCGCATTTGTTTCCTGCTGGAAATACAACGATGAGCCTTCGAAAGCCGAACTCGTAAAAGAGGAATTGACGTTTGAAAATGTTGAACTAAAAACCCGTTCGTACAAGTAATCCGTTTACTAGAACAGCAAAAAATACATTCGTATGAATTTGACACTAAAAGTTTGGAGACAAAATGGCCCCGACGATAAAGGCCACATGGAAATATATCCCGTTAAAGACATTAATCCCGATATGTCGTTTTTGGAAATGATGGACGTCCTCAACGAAGAGCTCATCTCTGAGGGTAAGGATCCCATCGCGTTTGACCACGACTGTCGCGAAGGCATCTGCGGCATGTGCTCGATGTTTATCAACGGTGAACCACACGGACCGGAACGTCGCACCACCACTTGTCAGTTGCACATGCGCTCGTTTAAAGACGGTGATACCATTGTTGTAGAACCTTGGCGTTCGGCCGCGTTCCCGGTCATTAAAGACTTGGCCGTTGATCGTGCAGCATTCGACCGGATTCAGCAAGCCGGTGGATATGTGTCCGTTAACACCAGTGGCAATACCATCGACGCCAACGCTATTCCTGTGCCTAAGCAAAATGCCGATAAGGCGTTTAACGCTGCCACTTGTATTGGTTGTGGCGCTTGTGTGGCCGCTTGTAAAAACAGCTCTGCCATGTTGTTTGTATCGGCTAAGGTGAGCCAATATGCACTCTTACCACAAGGTAAGGTAGAAGCAAAAGAGCGCGTTCGCAAAATGGTTAACCAAATGGATCTTGAAGGGTTTGGTAACTGCACCAACACCGGCGCCTGTGAAGCAGAATGCCCCGTTGGCATCAGTTTGGAAAACATCGCCCGTATGAACCGCGAATACCTTTCTGCATCGCTTAGCTCCGCTGAATGATAGAAGACAAAAACGCCGATAATCATTATACCCCCCTGGAAAATATTGGGGAATTTGGTCTGATCGACCGCATCGCCAAAGCCACAGCACGTGATTTAGACACCACCGTTAAAGGCATTGGCGACGACGCAGCCATCGTTGACCACGGCGATTTACATACGGTCGTTACCACCGATTGCTTGGTGGAAAACGTCCACTTCGATTTTACGTACACCCCACTTAAGCACCTCGGCTATAAAAGCATTGCGGTAAACATCTCCGACCTTGCCGCCATGGGAGCCAAGCCCACCGGCGTACTCGTCAGCATCGCCGCCTCCAATCGGATGTCGGTTGAAGCCCTAGAAGAAATCTACGCGGGGATGCAATTGGCTTGTGAACGCTACAACGTAGAAATCATAGGCGGCGACACCTCCAGCAGTTTATCCGGTTTGATGATCAGCATTACGGCCATGGGTACGGTGGAAAAAGGCAAAGCCATTTATCGCGGTGGCGCGAAACCCCATGAACTCATCGTCGTGACTGGTGATTTGGGTGCTGCTTATGCCGGACTGCAAGTCTTGGAACGCGAAAAGGCCGTATTCAAAGACAACCCCCACCTCCAACCAGACTTATCCGAATACGAGTATCTGCTGCAGCGACTGCTCAAACCAGAAGCGCGGGTGGATATCTTACCCATGTTGGAAGACTTAGAGCTTCGACCCACAGCCATGTTGGACATCAGCGACGGGTTATCGTCGGAACTGCTGCACCTCTGCAAAGCCTCCGGTCTGGGATGTAAAGTATTTGAAGATAAACTTCCTGTTGACCCGGCTGTATTTAAAGTATGCGAAGAAATGCAACTCAACGCCACTACCGCTGCCATCAATGGTGGTGAGGACTACGAGTTGCTCATGACCCTTCCACTAGACGCCCACGACAAAATCAAGGGCAATCCTCACTTCACCATCATCGGTCACATGACCCAAGAAAACGACCCGCCACTACTGGTTACCAATACCGGAGAAATGCTGCCGTTGAAGGCGCAGGGGTGGAATTCGTTTCAATAACAGTTGATTATTGTAACGCTCAATCCCTAAATCTGATAATGCGACGTGGTAGACGGTATTGCTAACGGTAAGAGCTTATACACTTAAAGCCCCTACCGCTAGCATTACACAAAAACTGTTAGCTATACAAATGTTTGAATTTACCGCTTGAATGATGCGATGTATATGCACACACGGGGTGAAATTATAAACAGTCCGGCGAAAGACCTTGGTCTTGTATAAGGTAACGACCAGATATGTTAACCTCATCACCATCGGTTACGAATGACCCTCTTCCAACAGCAATCGCGTCTACGCCAGCATCAACTTGGAACTCGGTTGCCGTGAACGAAAACGCTCCACCAAAGTCAGCGTCGGATGCGGCTTCTAATTGGAAAGAACCGGTTGTGGCTTTAGCGCTTTTAATGACATTATTATCGAAATATGAGTAATAGACATGTACATTTTCATCAGAAACATCTATTTCGTCGCCCACATTTAGAGGGTCACTTGTCAACACGAATATATCTACATCGAACGTACGCGAATGATCGTTGACATCTGCATGCCCTAAATGAATTTTAAAAAAGGCCGTATCAATCATGCATTCGGGGGAACCATCACTCTCCACCATCAATGCAGTTCCAATTTGATTGTGGTCATAAAGAGAAGTGTTGACACACGAACTGCCTAAGGATGAAAAAAATTGCTGGTGTTGGGCATCGACATATTGCGGCATATCCTCACAAGATTGGGATGTATCACCGTTGGTTCCGTTACTGCCATTTTCATCAACGGCATCATCATCCGATGAGCAACTACAAATTACGATTAAGCTTAAGAAAAACGATTTAGATAATAATTTCATGATATTTGGTTTATGGTGTAGTGCAAATGTATAAAGTTGATGAAGATTGCAAAAATTAAAATCAATGAATTACACTGAAATAATTGCGCTTTAGCTTTATGTTTTAGATTGAGAACTTTTAAGTGTTGAGTTGTTGAGTTGTTGGGGTAGATGGGTTATTCGGAAGTCAGAAGTCTCAACGCAATAACGGGAGTGTTCAAAACAACAGTGACACACTTTTTTGAACAGTCCCTTGCAAAGCATCCGCGTTATCCGCGCTCCGTCAATTACACATCGAATCAGCGAATGCTTCTGTATTTACC
>SKIJ01000106.1 GCA_007116495.1 Cryomorphaceae bacterium
CCAATGATTGCGGGAATTTTATTGGCTTACAGAGGTAAACGTTGGTTGGGCTACAGCATTGTGGCCGGTATGATGGGACTATCCATCTTTTCCAATCACTTGCAAATTACGTATTACTCCGCCATGACCATTGGTTTTTTGGTACTCGTTGAAGGGGTCTTTGCCATCCGCGAAAAAGCCCTTAAACCGTGGTTAATTACCTCCGCAGGCTTAGCACTTGCAGCCATCATAGGTGTGGGGCCCAACATCAGCCGCCTCACCACCAACTACGATTACGCCAAAGAAACCATGCGTGGCGGCATATCGGAACTGACTTCTAAGAAGGAAAATTCGTCGGGCGGACTGGAATACGACTACGCCATGAGCTGGAGCTATGCCCCCATTGAAACCTTCAACCTTGTATTTACCAATTTCAATGGCGGCGGATCCAACCAGGATTATTCGGGAACGATGACGCATGAACAGTATTTTAACAACATAAAAAGCGGTTACGTCCAGCAAGGGTTTCCGAGCAAACAAGCCGAACGGCAAGCCAATCGCTCTATTGCCAGTCTTTTTTACTGGGGCGAACAACAAATGGTCGGTGGTGGCTATTACGTTGGTGCCGTGGTGTTTTTCCTTTTTGTGCTCGCCATGTTCATACTCGGAACGCGCGAACGGCTTTGGATTGGTATTTCCGTACTTTTTGCGATTCTCCTTTCTTGGGGGTATCACCTAGAAGGCTTTAGTCGGTTTATGTTCAATCACTTCCCCTTGTACAACAAATTCCGCGTTCCATCCATGGCATTGGTTTCCGTGTTTATACTCATGCCATTAGCCGGTTGGCTTGCATTGCAGAAGGTGTATGAAGGCTTGGACTCGGCAAAAACACTGCAAAAGCACATCCGAAATTCACTATTTATTACCGGCGGGTTGAGTTTATTCTTTATTCTTTTTTCCGGCATGTTTGACTTTGCCGGTGCCAATGACAACACATTTGCTCAGCAAGGCCTCAACATCGACTTGCTGCGTGAAGATCGTCAATCATTGATGATCAATAGCGCATTAAAAACATTGATTTTTTGCGCCATCACTGCCGGCTTGCTCTTCGCGTATTTGCGCAAAATACTAAAGCCTCAACTGCTCATCGTTGGCCTTGTTGCTTTAGTAATGATCGACCAACTGCCTTTTGTGCGTCAACACTTGAGTCTGGACAAGTTTATGCCCAAGCGTGAGTACAAACAGATGTTTGCCCCAAGTGCTGTAGACCAGCAAATCATGTCGCTCGGTGAAGGTGAAAAGTACAGAGTGTACAATACTACACGTGGGTTTACCGGTGATGCATTTACGTCATACTTCCACAACTCCATTTCCGGTTACCACGGGGCTAAGCTGGCGCGCTACCAAGACTTTATTGAATATCAATTGGGGCAAAAAAACCAGGTTGCGTTCGATATGCTCAACACGCGCTATTACATCGTGCAAGGCGATGACGGACGTAAATCTGTACGCACCAATCCAAACGCATGCGGCAATGCGTGGTTGGCCGACACCATCATTGTTGTTCCCAATGCTGATGCAGAAATGGAAGCACTGAAATCCATTAAAAAATGCAGCGACATCGTTGTTGACGAACGTTACATCGAACACATCTCAAAAGTAAAACGCGTAAACCCCGGGTCATCCGTTACGTTAGACGAGTTCGATAACCCGATGCACCTAGTCTACTCGGTAAATAATGCCGGGAGCAGCGATGCTTTAGCGGTATTTTCCGAAGTATACTACGAGGGAGGAGGCAAAGATTGGAGAGCAAAAATCAACGGTGAGGAAGTGGATCACATTCGAGTGAACTACTTGCTGAGAGGACTATCCGTTCCTCCCGGCAAGCACAAAATTGAATTCATATTTAATCCACCAAGCTTTTACATCGGCGAACGGTTTGCTTTGGCGTTTTCTCTGCTGTTCTTTGGCTTTGTTGGTTTTGGCATATTTCGTCACGTAAAAACCGAGCGCAACGAGGAGTAGCAAAGGGCGGTTTAAAAATACTTCAATGTAACCTGATGCTCCGCACCGTTTTCACCGACGTGGAAAACGGCGTCGTCAAACAATGGCGGACGAAGACCGCGTGGCTTGGCATTGTTGCTAAACGCAAATCCTTCTTTGGGAACGCCAACGAAATTTTTATCCATATCGCCGTTGGCATTGGTGTCATCAACAACCGTAAGCGCATACTTTCCAACGCGATCCACCTTTACGCGAAGCACTAAAACACCATCATTCAAACCATCTTTTGGCAACATAAAGTAGGTTTTAGGCTCGTAAGGAAACCCATCTGAGTCGGAGTACAAAGAAACCAACATGTTGCCTTCCGTAGTTTTTACATTTTCTATGGTGAGTTCAATGTAAATGTCATCATTGGATGACTCTGTTCCAAGACATAAAAAGAGAAACGAAAATAAGAGTAGCATAAATGTGTGTTTTGCTTGGGCAAAAAAACGTCAAAAAACAATCCAAAGAACATCAAAATTTCACTAAATCAAAGAGCTATAAAAAGAATCCATAAACAGACAGCGCTTCAATAGCGCAAATGGTTGTACTGCGCTCATTATTCCACCCCAACATATATTCATCTCTATCAAACAACCATCCACGTAAAACGGTTAATAGCTCACACGAATAAACTTATGATCACAACCCGCTTTTCTGCCCTATTAGATGCTTTAGAATCCGGACTCTACGAACGTCGAGAAGTTATTGGACTTACGTTGCTCTCCGCCTTGGCCGGTGAATCCGTATTTATGCTGGGGCCTCCCGGGGTTGGAAAAAGCCTGATTGCCAGACGACTGAAATACGCGTTCGACGACAGTCAGAGTTTTGAATACTTGATGACACGATTTTCTACGCCCGAAGAAATCTTTGGACCTGTATCCATCCGCAAGTTAAAGGAAGACCGATACGAACGCAAAACCGCAAATTACCTGCCGTCGGCACAAATTGTATTCCTCGACGAACTGTGGAAAGCCGGTAGCGCCATTCAAAACGCGCTCCTCACTGTGCTCAACGAACGCATTTACCGCAACGGCGAAGAAACGCTTGAAACAGATATACGCTGTATCATTGCGGCCTCCAATGAGCTTCCCCAAGATGGAGAACTGCTCGGCCCTCTTTACGATCGTTTGCTGATTCGGTATGAACTCAAACCCATTAAATCGGCAAAGCTGTTTGCGCGAATGTTGGGGGAAAAAGTTGACGTAAACAGCGATACAGTTCCTTCAGATTTAAAAATTACGCAAAGTGAATGGTTGAAATGGCAAGAAGAGGTTACCAAAGTCCAGTTACCCGATTCTGTTACGAATATCATCCACATCATTCGCGAAAAAATGGAGGCGTACAACGAACGCCAAGACGATCCACTGTTACGCATCGACATCTCTGACCGCCGTTGGAAAAAAATCATCGCGTTGCTGCAAGCAGTTGCATTCGTTCACGAGCGAGATGAGGTACACTTGGCCGATTGCTTTGTGATGACGCACTGTCTTTGGAACACAACCGAACAACGCCCCGCAATTGAAACCATATTGCGCGACACCATCCGCGATCACGGTTATGCGCTTGACCTCAAACTTCCGGCTCTGCGAAAAGAGGTTCGATCCTTTGCCGACGACGTAGATGCCGAAACGCGCATAAAGGTTGTGGAGAGCAAAGAAACACCACGCATTGTTGAGCAAGAATACCACCTTGTACGCAGCAGAAATGACCGATTTACAGCAGAAAAGGTAAAGGTGGTTGATGTGAAAAAACTTCAAAAAAACGAAGGGAAAGTCATCAACTACTACGATGGAGAAAACAAATTAGTCAACCGCATTGAAACGAATTTGGGTGTTGCTTCGTTTACGTTGGAGGTCACCGTTAACGGGCAACGCGAAACACTTGAATTGGAAACTCATCAGCAAGAACACACCCGCATTGTTCCCAAAAAACCTCACAAACTGGTTCAAGCCTACTGGGAAGAATGGGGAAAGAAAATTGAGGCCTTTCTGCAAGAGAAAGAACAGGCATTCCTTCAGCAGCAGCCAAATGAGCTCGACCAACTTCCAAACCACCTATTGATCGGTGAGCAAAGCGCTAAGCTCATCCGCCACAACGCAGATCGCATAAAAGATGAACTTGCCGCACTGCGCATGCAGCTGGAAAAAGCACAACACCAATACCGCACACCCGAATACCAAACGGCATGAGCGAAGCAAAACAGAAATTAGTAGACGAAGGAGAGCGCTTTGTACAGTTTGCACCCATCCTCGATGCCATCGGAAGAAAATACTTGGTGATGTGGCTTCAAGAGAAACTACTTTCCGATGAATACTTTGACTATCCCGTAAAGTCAGACTACCTACGACATTTCGCGCATTCGTTGGAACGTATTTTTGACAGCGAAGATTTGCAAAGCTTACTCCAAAGGCAACCCATGTTTGGTCAACGCCTATTTACCGAAACCCTGCACTGGCTGCGACATACGTTTCGCAGCATCGAAAAAAAGCACCCCTACGAGACAGAAGCCGAACACCTAGATGGCTGGTCTGTTCGCCCCGAAGACAACCTCAAAACACAGTGGAATTATTTGATTCGCGATGCGGAGATGTACACAGAAGCAAGGGCAGATTTCAGCTACCACCGCAATAAGCTTAAACAAGCTCTCGACTCCGCATCGTTTAATCGCGTCATCGACGACGTCTTCTCGCTTTGGGATGCCGATTTGCAGGGTCGGATACTGGAGTACCAGTTGCAACAATGGGAAGAAAACGTTGACGATTTTAAAGATAACCTCGACCAAAAGGTAGAGGAAATGACAGAAGTCGAAAAAATTGTTGGTCCCTACATCGACTTTTTAGATCCCGACTGGAATTTGGAAAACCAAGCGTTGGAGGACACCGGCTACGACGTGCTGGAAACGTACCACGAGTGGCTCAAGCAAGAAGACAGTCTTCGAGAACTCGCCGACCTACTCGGCAGACTGCGCAAAGCAGGTATTGAAACTGATGAAGATATATACGAACAAAAGCTGCTCAGGAGAGAAGAGATTCGCGATCCTACGTTGCGATCTGAAATCGATGGCCTACACCTTGGAAAAGAGCTAAGCCACATGTTGCCAACCGAAACGGTGCTGTTTTCCGATGGCGATACCGAATGGCAGTTTTACAAGAAATACGCTGAAGAGAAACTACTTCAGTATCAATTTCGGGATCGGCGATTCATTACCAATACCGACGTGTTACAACGCTCGGAAGAAAAAACCAAACGCAAGCAGAAGGGACCTTTTATCGTATGTGTAGACACCAGCGGCAGTATGGAAGGTGAGCCCGAACGGTTGGCCAAAGTGTTGTGCTTTGGCATCCTTAAAATGGCCGCCCGTGAAAACAGGCGCGCCTTTCTTATCAACTTCTCTACCGGCATACAAACAATTGACTTGCAAAACATTGCCGCCAATCTCAACGAATTAATACGCTTCTTACGGCTGTCGTTTCACGGCGGGACAGACTTATCCCTTGCTTTGGCAAAGACCCTAGAAATGTTGGAAACAAACGAGTATCGCGAAGCAGACGTATTGGTGATTTCGGATTTTGTGATGTACCGCTTAAGCGAGAACATACAGCAAAAAATGAAACGACAACAACAGCATTTTGATACGCGCTTCCACTGCATGGTCATCGCCGATCAGGCAGACGAACAACAGCTCAACATTTTCGACCAAGCATGGCTATACAATCCGGATGAAAAGGGAATCTATCGAGAGATAGACCACGCTATGCGCACCATGCGCTAAAACGAACGCACGGCCTCGAGCGTTTTGTCAACTTCTGCTTGTTCTATGGCATCAGAAATAAACCACGTTTCGTACGCCGAAGGTGGCAAGTAAACGCCATTGTTTAACATATGGTGAAAAAAGTGCTTAAACGAGTCGTTATTGCCAGCCGTTGCGGATTCAAAATCCACCACTTCATTCTCGCAGAAGTGCAGTGAAATCATGGATCCAATGCGGTTTATTTGAAACGGCATCCCCTTTTCGCGCATAATCCCCGCCAAGCCAACATGTAATGCTTCAGTGGTTTCGTCGATGTGGCTGTAAAGCTCAGGGTGATCGTGTAAGTATTTCAATGTGTGGTAACCACTGACCATTGCAAGAGGATTACCGGAGAGTGTTCCGGCCTGATAAACAGGGCCTGTGGGCGCTAAATGCTCAAAAATGGAACGCTTACCTCCAAAAGCTCCAACAGGCATACCGCCTCCAATTACCTTTCCGTAAGTGACTAAATCCGGCTCTACACCGAGACGTCCGGCGGCACCCGAAGGACTTAAGCGAAAGCCTGTCATCACCTCATCAAAAATGAGAACAATCCCCTCGCGATCGCACAAATTACGCAATCCGCTGAGAAACTCTTCCGACGGCGGTATGCACCCCATATTTCCCGCTACCGGTTCTACAATAATGGCCGCTACGTTTCCGGCATTATTGCTCACCAACTCTACTACGCTTGATAAATTATTGAACTGTGCCAAAAGTGTATCTTGAGCAGTACCGGCAGTTACGCCCGGGCTATTGGGCTCACCTAAAGTGAGCGCACCGCTTCCCGCTTGAATCAAAAACGAATCTGCATGACCGTGGTAACACCCGGCAAACTTTATCACTTTGTCACGCCCGGTATATCCACGGGCTAAGCGCACTGCACTCATACAAGCTTCTGTACCGGAGTTCACCATGCGCACCACATCCAGCCATGGAACCATGGCGCGTATCTGCTCTGCAACCTCAATTTCTAACTCGGTGGGTGCACCAAATGAAAACGCACGGTCGGCTTGTTCCTTTACGGCATCGACCACTTCTTGCTTTCCGTGACCGAGTATCATTGGCCCCCAAGAGTTGATGTAATCGATGTAGGCGTTTCCGTCTTCATCATGTACATAAGCGCCCTTTGCAGAGGTGAAGAAAACGGGATGTCCTCCTACCGCATTAAACGCTCTCACGGGTGAATTCACACCACCGGGAATGCTTTTTTGTGCGCGTGAAAAAAGAGATTGGCTTCGCGTATATGATCGTTGCGACATGAATAACAATTGAATTAATTAAACGTATGTTTTAATTGATATACTAACAAAAAAAGAACGTCAAAGGTCGTGAACAGGTATTTAAATAAAAAATTTGATTCTCCGCTTTTTTAAGACAAGCCATAGAAACAAATGGAACTTGTAAAGCACTCACATAAAATGTTCTTTAAACGTTAGCGTCTTGAACGTTAATCGCAATTCATTGACTTACTCAGGCTTTCGTACCTTATTTTTGCCACATAAAACATTTCCATGCAACAGATACAAATGGTTGACCTGATGGCACAATACGCCAATATTCAGGAAGACATAGACCGAGCCGTCATCGACGTCGTACGCTCATCGAAATACATCAACGGCCCCGAAGTTAAACGATTTACCGAAGCGTTGTCTTCCTACCTAGGCAACCCTCACGTCATTCCTTGTGCCAATGGAACTGACGCCCTACAAATTGCCCTTATGGGGCTTGGGCTTAAACCGGGAGACGAAGTCATCACCGCCACCTTTACGTATGTGGCCACCGCAGAAGTCATTGCGCTTTTAGGACTAAAACCCATTTTAGTAGACGTTCATCCGGATACGTTTCTCATTGACGTTAATGCAGTTGAAAAAGCAATTACGCCAAATACCCGCGCCATTGTGCCGGTGCATTTATTTGGGCAATGTGCCGACATGGAACGCTTGATGGCGCTGGCGGAAAAACACAATCTTTACGTCGTAGAAGATACCGCGCAAGCCATTGGAGCAGATGTGCAGATGTCTGAAGACAAAACGCTAAAGGCCGGCACCATTGGCCATGTAGGGTGCACCTCCTTTTTCCCTTCGAAAAACTTAGGGTGTTTTGGTGATGGAGGCGCCATGTTTACCCGCGACGCAGACATTGCTGCGCGATTGAAGAAAATTGCCAACCACGGACAAGACGTTCAGTACTATCACGACATTGTAGGTGTTAATTCTCGTCTTGATAGCATTCAGGCTGCCATACTCAACGTCAAGCTACCATTTCTCGATCAATACAACAAACATCGTCGTGAAGCAGCACACCGATACAACACACTGTTCGCCAACCAAAGCAAAGTGCAAACACCCGTAGAAGTTGGGTACTCAACGCACGTTTACCATCAATATACACTTATCCTTGACGAATCTGTTGACCGTGATGGATTAAAGCAATACTTAGCAGACAAAGGGATACCGGCTATGATCTATTATCCCGTACCCCTTCACAAGCAAAAGGCTTACAAACAAGAAGACAATAATTACCCCATTACGGAAGACCTTTGCAAACGTGTCATTTCGCTACCCATGCACAGCGAATTAACCAACGAGCAGCAAGAATACATCACCACTCACTTCAACGAATACTTAAACAAACACGCATGAATAAGCGCATTCTCATCACCGGAGCCGCCGGTTTCCTTGGCTCACACCTCTGTGACTTCTTTATAGCAAAAGGCTACAATGTCGTAGGGATGGACAACCTCATCACTGGTGATCTCGACAATATCAGCCACCTCTTTGGCAACAAAGCATTTGAGTTTTACCACCACGATGTGAGCAAATTTGTGCATGTTCCCGGTGACATCGACTATATACTACACTTTGCTTCACCCGCAAGCCCAATCGATTACCTAAAAATCCCCATTCAAACCCTAAAAGTAGGATCACTTGGCACCCACAACCTCCTCGGTTTTGCCATGGAGAAAAAAGCCCGCATTCTTGTTGCGAGTACGTCTGAGGTGTACGGAGACCCCGAAGTGCATCCACAAACGGAAGACTATTGGGGCAACGTGAATCCCGTGGGGCCACGCGGTGTTTATGATGAAGCCAAGCGCTTTCAAGAAGCATTGACCATGGCCTACCACACCTACCACGGGTTAGAAACCCGAATTGTACGCATTTTCAATACCTACGGTCCACGAATGCGGCTCAACGATGGTCGTGTGTTGCCCGCGTTCATCGGGCAGGCTCTTCGCGGAGAGGATCTCACCGTATTTGGCGACGGAAGTCAAACGCGCTCATTTTGCTACGTCAGCGACCTTATTGAAGGCATCTACCGATTGCTGCTGAGTGATTGTACGGATCCGGTTAATATTGGGAATCCCGACGAGATTTCCATTCTTGACTTTGCCAGCGAAATCGTTAAATTAACCGGCACAAACCAGAAAGTGGTGCACAAGCCATTGCCGAAAGACGACCCAACGCAACGTCAACCGAACATCACAAAAGCACGTAACATATTGGACTGGGAACCCAAAATCAGTCGCTCCGAAGGTTTGAAAATCACCTACGACTATTTCCGCTCTTTGCCCACCGAAAAATTATACCGCAAAGAACACAAAGATTTTGAGGAATACATTAGAAAGCCACGCTCATGAGCAGAGGAAAAATTCTCGTAACGGGTGGATTGGGATTCATTGGATCACATACCGTTGTTGAACTGCATAAAGCCGGGTATGATGTTGTGATTGTTGACAATCTCGACAACAGTCGCCCGCAAGTAGCGGAAGCCATTCACTTGACCAGTGGTCAACGCGCTGCCTTCTACCCCTGCGACATTCGCGATCGAGCAGCTTTTTCAAATGTACTAGCCGAACACCCGGACATCAAGGGCATTATTCACTTCGCCGCTTACAAAGCCGTGGGAGAAAGCGTTGATAAGCCGCTGAAGTACTATGACAACAACATTAACGGATTGGTTGAGTTGCTCAAACAAATGAACGAACACGGCATTCGCAACATGCTATTTAGCTCGTCGTGTACCGTTTACGGACAGCCCGAAAAGCTCCCCATCTCCGAAAACACGCCTCTGCAACCGGCGGAATCGCCCTACGGCAACACCAAGAAAATAGGAGAAGACATCCTGCGCGACGCCACCTTCACCGGATCCATCAGAGGCGTAGCGCTCAGATATTTTAATCCGGTAGGCGCGCACGAAAAGGGATTGATTGGCGAGTTACCGATTGGCGTACCGCAAAATCTTGTTCCCTTTGTGACCCAAACCGCCGCCGGGCTCAGAGATCAACTCCGTGTATTTGGCAACGACTACCCCACCGAAGACGGGACGGCCATACGCGATTACATCCACGTAGTAGACTTAGCCAAAGTCCACGTAAAAGCAATGGAGCGCATGTTGGATGGTGAAGGGCCTTCGTACGATATTTTCAACGTAGGAACCGGCCGAGGACACTCCGTACTTGAAGTGATACAAGCGTTTGAGCGCGTATCCGGTAAATCGCTCCCCTACGCCTTCGCCGACCGCCGTTCGGGAGACGTCGTAGAAGTATACGCCGACGCTACTAAAGCTGAGCGCGAACTCCAGTGGAAGGCAGAAAAAACAATCGACGATATGATGCGCGATGCCTGGACCTTTCAACAACATATACTCAACAAAACACACATTCTAAATAGAAATAACAATGTCTAATCAAACAACCATACTCATCACCGGTGGAGCCGGCTTTATTGGTTCTCACGTAGTGCGACAAATGGTCGCCAACTACCCCGATTACAAAATCATAAATTTAGACGCATTAACCTACGCCGGTAATTTGGAAAACCTTCGCGACATCGAAGATTCAGATAACTACTTGTTTGAAAAAGGCGACATTACAGATTCTGCTCAGATGGAACGTCTGTTCAATCAATACCGTCCGGATGGCGTCATCCACCTTGCGGCTGAATCGCACGTTGATCGTTCCATCGAAAATCCCAACGCCTTCGTAGAAACCAACGTAATGGGTACGATTAATTTGCTAAATGCGTTTCGCGCATTATGGCAAGACAACTGGGAAGGAAAGCGCTTTTACCACATCTCTACGGATGAAGTGTACGGCACACTCGGTGAAACCGGTTTGTTTACGGAAACAACAGCCTACGATCCCAATTCCCCTTACAGCGCCTCAAAGGCAGCATCGGACCACTTCGTTCGCGCATACGGTGAAACGTACGGTTTACCATACGTCATTACCAATTGCTCTAACAATTATGGCCCCAATCAATTCCCAGAGAAGCTCATTCCACTCTTCATCAACAACATCATTGAACGACGCCCCCTACCGGTTTACGGGGATGGCAATTACACCCGCGATTGGTTATACGTTATCGACCATGCCGTTGCCATAGACCTAGTGTACCACCAAGGCAAGAACGGCGAAACCTACAACATTGGAGGGTTCAATGAGTGGAAAAACATCGACCTCGTCAAGATTTTGTGCAAACAAATGGATTTGGCGCTCAGCCGGAGCGAAGGAGATAGCGAGTCGCTTATTACGTTTGTTAAAGACCGTCCCGGACACGACAAACGATACGCTATCGACGCATCAAAAATCAATCGTGAATTGGGGTGGAAGCCTTCCGTTACCTTTGAAGAAGGATTGGCGCGCACAATAGATTGGTACCTAAATAACGATGAATGGTTGAAAAACGTGACCAGCGGAGCTTACCAGTCGTACTACGACGCTATGTACGGTAAATAAGGAAAACATAACCGGCTATCATTTACGGCTCGGTTTAATAATGATCAGGGTCAGTCAAGAGACTGACCCTAAATTGATATCACTTGGATATTTGACGTTAAAGTAAATCAACCGAATGAATGCGGTGAATGGGTAGAAAAACGCCTTTTTTCAACAAGACACTTTTTTCGGTGATTGCCCATATTGTGGTATTGACTTTTTTGACTCCTTCATTGTCTTCAAATGTAATGTCGACCTTATGCTTCGACAAATTACCCAAGGATGTGGCTTTGTGTAAATCTGATAATAGCCGTTCTTTTTTTGATGGCTCCACAACAACATGATCTGAGGGAAATGTTAGATTCACGACCTCTTCTTTCTCAATAATTGCGATGTTGGCAAATGCTGAATTTTCCATAATATTGGTGTATTATTTATCCTGCTAACATACCCGGCAGGAGATTCGGGTTTGTATTGTAATTTTAAGCCAATAAATTTAATAAAGGTTTTTTACACGAGTGTTAATGACAATACAAAATGTACTTTCGACCAGTAGCATCACTAAAAAATACGGTTCGTTTACGGCTGTAGATGGCATGTCTATTGACGTTCCGGCGGGTTCTGTATTTGGTGTTTTGGGGCCAAATGGTTCAGGCAAAACCACATTTTTAGGAATGATTTTAGGAATCATCAAGCCAACCACGGGATCGTTTTCATGGTTTTCGGGCAGCAACACATACCCAAAAGGCAGTGTTGGAGGCATTTTGGAAGAGCCAAACCTCATGCCGCAGATGAATGCGCTAAATCATTTAAAAATGACAGCCCACATTAAAGGGTCCGATGAGAATGCATGCATGGACATCCTCAAACGTGTGGGGCTCGATCACGTTGCTAAGAAAAAAGCCGGGGCATTTTCACTTGGCATGCGACAACGCTTGGCCATTGCCTCTGCACTGATTGGCAACCCCAAAGTACTCGTTCTCGACGAACCCCTTAATGGATTGGACCCCAACGGTATTCGCGAAGTTCGCGACCTCATTAAGCAGCTCGCTTCAGATGGTGTTACGGTCATCATTTCCAGCCACATACTCGATGAAATTGAAAAAGTATGCACTCACCTTGCTATCTTTAAGGAGGGGCATTTGGTAGACACCCAAACACTCAACGATTCTGATAGCGGCGACACCACACGATTGCAAATACAGTCTGAAGACGACAACCTACTAGGAACAATTCGCAACTGGCCCTTCACAAACAGCGCCGAGCAGGTGGAGGCATTTCTGCACGTGGAAATTCAAAGCCCCGCCAGCGCATCAACATTAAACAACTATTTACACCAGCAAGGCATAACCCTTTCTCATTTGGTGCCTTTGCGCGACGGTGTTGAACGAATTTTTCTTGAAAAAACCAAGTAACCATGCGACACGCCATATCCATTGAATGGTTGAAACTCAAAAGCCACCCCATTTATTTCCTCATCATAGGTATTACCATGCTGCTTTTTATTCTCATTGCGGTACAACTCAAAAACTTTACAGTTGGAAGTATGACTGGCGATGAAATCAATCAAACCATCGGTTCCTTAGGACTCTACAACAACGGTGTGATTTTGCAAACGTTGAGCTACATCGCCGGGTATTTCAAGTATATTGTTGTTATTTCATTTATGTTGTATGCTGCTTTGGACTACCGACACAAAATGCACCGCAAGCAAATTATGGAAGGTTGGTCGCGCAATGCCTCGTACTTCAGCAAATATATTTGGATTGTGGCATTCATTCTGTTGCAAACCATCATCCTCTACATCTTAGGGGGGGCATTGAGCATTGAAGGCAGTAAGTCTTGGAGTGATTACGCTCTTTTTCCCATTGCTTGGGCAGTAGAGTTTGCCGTACTGATGAGCATTGGCATGCTGCTTATGCACCTCACAAAACGAGCCGGCATCAGCATGATCATTCTATTGCTGTATTCCATTATTGCCGAACCAATCATCGCGTACAAAGCCGGTGCATTAAAAACAGTGTTGCCACTCGTTCAAAGTCGCGCTCTAATTGAGGCTCCCTTTCAAAAGTATATCGACATGTTCCGTGGAGAAGCCTACGTTTTTGCCGGTGTTCCTACCTCCGCATTTCTCATATCATTGGTCTTCACAGCTCTTTTTGTAGGTATTGGTTGGTGGCGCTTTCAAAAAGCAGATCTTTAATGCTTTGGGTTATTGCCGGGCCAACCGCCAGTGGGAAAACATCATTCGCCATCGCATTGGCAAAAGCACTTGATACGGAGATCATTTCGTTTGATTCGAGGCAATTTTTCCGTGAGATACCTATCGGAACTGCGGCGCCCACAAGTGAAGAACGCTCGATCGTAACGCATCATTTTATCGGTAATAAATCCATTACCGAAACGTATTCCGCAGGTGGCTACGCCAACGATGCACGTGCGTTTTGCGAGCGTTGGTTCGCGCAAAGAGAACACTTAGTGGCAGTTGGTGGAAGCGGCCTATATCTCAGCGCTTTATTGCGCGGGTTTGACGACCTCCCTAGTATTCCCGCTGCCATTCGCGAAGACATCAACCGTAAGACTGAGGCTAAAGGTCTAACATGGCTGCAGGAGGAAGTGCAACGTGTAGATCCCAAATACGTTAAAACAGTTGATGTTCAAAACCCGCGTCGATTAGCACGTGCATTGGAAGTTTATCGCAGTTCCGGTAAGCGATTATCGGAACTTCAATCATCAAACAATAGAGCGTTTCCAGTTCCTGTTCGCACATACGGAATCGATTGGCCACGCGATGAACTGTACGCACGAATTGAACAACGGGTCGACGCAATGATGGCAGACGGTCTTGAGGATGAAGCCCAATCGGTTTACGCCTACAGAACACACCAGGCATTGCAAACCGTAGGGTATCGTGAATTATTTTCGTTTTTTAATGGTAATTGCCAACGTAAGGAAGCCGTAGATCAAATTAAAACCAACACAAGACGCTATGCCAAGCGTCAGTTAACGTGGTTTCGCAACCGCGAGTCGTTAACATGGATTGCACCAAATACCAAAGCTGAATCTCTTATTCAACAATGAGTTTTAACCGAAAATCGCCTTGGCTGATATGGCTCAATGCACCGCTGTCACTCCTCTACGGCATTGTTGTTGGCTTGCGAAACGTTTGGTTTGACCTACGCTGGAAACAAGGACATGACAAACCACCTTTAAACGTAACCGTTGTGGGTAATCTCAGCATAGGCGGTACCGGAAAAACCCCGTTTGTTGACAAGCTTCTTATGCAGTCAGACAAAACAACTACAGCGGTACTCTCGCGAGGCTACGGACGAAAAACCAAAGGATATGTAGTTGTTTACCCCGACGACTCGGCGGAGCGCGTAGGCGATGAACCGCTTATGATTGCGCAAAAGCACCCGGAGATCGTTGTTTGTGTATGCGAAGATCGACAAGAAGGCCTGCGCAAAATGCAGAAACAGTTTCCCCACATAAAACACGTTATTTTAGACGATGCCTTTCAACATAGATGGGTTAAGCCAGATAAAAGCCACCTGCTGACCACTTGGCAAAAACCGTTTTACAGCGACTACCTTCTACCCTTAGGCGATTTACGCGAATGGCGCTCTGGTGCGAAGAGAGCATCCGAAATTGCAGTTACAAAATGCCCGGATGATTTGACCTCCCGGCAAAAAGACAAAATCGTAAACGCCATTCGCAAATACAGTCTAGCGAGCGTATCGTTTTACACCATTCGCTATGGGGCGTGGAAATGTGTAAACGGCTCAAACCACAGCATGGAGAATCCGTTGGTTGTAACGGGAATTGCAAACCCCAATCCTCTTTATGAACACTTGGAAAAACAAAAAATTTCGTTTTCATCACGGGCGTTTTCCGATCACCAATTTTTTTCTCAAAGCGATATTGACACGCTCCTGTTAAAACGACCAAAATGCATACTCACCACCGAAAAAGACTGGACGCGCATGGCGCATTTTGACTGGAAAGACACCTCTGTTTTCGTCATACCAATAGAAATACACTCCGTTTGATGAACTATTTAAATGATTGTTACGTATATATTTAAGAAGTGACGTATAACGACAGCTTCAACACACACAGTTTAAACATAAATGGTTTCGGCAAGAATCCCAAATACCAAGGTATGAAAAAAGTATACACCTTTTTAAGCCTTCTGGCAATCATTTCATCTTCCGCACTTTTACTTGCTCCTTCGGGAGGGCGTACTGGAGCATACTCCGGTTCACCCGGTGACAACGGCACTAATTGCACCAACTGCCACAGTGGTGCACCTGCGAACATCATGAACGTCATCACAACCAATATTCCTTCATCCGGATACGACCCCGGAGTAACGTATACCATTATCGTGTCCATATCTCACCCCTCCAACAATACGTTTGGGTTTCAATTAAGCGCAGAAGATTCTAACGATACTAAGATAGGTGGTTTTGGAGCGCCAAACAATAGCGTTCAGGTGGTGAATAGCGGAAATGCTGTTACCCATACCAGCAGTGGGAACAGCGGCACATCTAATGCCCGTACGTGGACTGTTGACTGGACAGCCCCAACCGCTGGCACCGGCGATGTCACATTTTACGTTGCCTGCCTAGCATCCTCTGGTCAAAACACCAACAATCAGGTGTCGTTATCGTCTAAAACCGTATCGGAAGACACCCCACCCTTACCGATTAACCTAACTGTAACTGTAACGGACGAAACCTGCGAGGGCAAGTGCGACGGAACAATATCACCAAGCGCTAGTGGAGGCGCGGGCGCGCCATATTCATATACAATAACAGGAGGTCAAGATACCGCTCTTTGCCCCGGACAGTACACGGTTACAGTCTTTGACAGCGAAAATAATTCGGAGCAGCAAACTGTAACCATTGCTCCAGGTGAAGCCGTTGACACCCCCAGCATAATGCTGGACTTCGACCGAGTGGTGGCCAGTTCAGCTAATGCCGTATCGTACCGTTGGTTTGTAAACGGAAACCTCATTCCCGGTGCTGACTCCAACTGGGTCTTTGTAAGTCAAAACGGATACTATCAAGCTGTGGCATTGAGTGCAACCAATTGTGAGTCGCCCAGTGACTCCTTGTTTTTCAACTCACTATCTGTGGTAGATGATGTCAACACCGACCTAATGCTATTCCCCAACCCGGGCAATGCGCGCATTGAGTGGCGCAGCGGTGTTTCTTCGGTGCGCTTATATGATTTAAACGGTCGCGTGCTTGCCGAACAACATGGCGCACACATTAAATCGCTTGATGTTCCAACACACTTAGCCGTTGGACGCTATATCGTTGAGCGGAAAACGGAGAACGGACAGGTGGTTACAGATTCGTGGGAGAAGCGATAAATGCTTTGCGCACCAAACGCTGAAAGCGCCACAATAAAAACGTAGCGGATATTGTAAGTCCTCCAGCTAAGGCGTACCAAATGCCCAATGCACCGGAAACTGTGTATTGCGAAAGCACATATGCCAACGGGATGGTAAACATCCAGTATGCTAAAAACGTGATGATGGTTGGGATTCTCACATCGGTAAATCCGCGAAGTGCGCCCAAACCAACCGCCTGCAACCCGTCTGATAGTTGGAAAACTACGGCAACCATCAGCATTTTTGCAGCCAAACCGGCCACAAGCGCATCATCTGTATACAAAAAAGCAAGCTCTCGCCTGAATAGCAACAGAATCAATCCGGCAATCAGCATCAGCCCTATGGTAAGAACAAACAACGATTGCGATGCGCGTCGGAGATTAACAACATCGCGCCTTCCCAACTGATTGCTCACACGTACGGCCGCAGCTGCACCTAAACCGGTGGCCGCCATATAGCTTATCGATGCTAAATTGATGGCTATTTGGTGTGCTGCCAACGCCTCTGCACTGATCATACCGGCAAACAAAGCGGCTACGGCAAAAGCCCCAACCTCAAAAATTGATTGGAGTCCGGTAGGTACCCCAATACTCAGCAGTTTTTTTGCAACAACCCGACTAATGCGTTTGGTGATGCGAATTAACGGCCATTTTTTTAAGACATACACGGCCATGATGACAAACATCAACGAGCGTGCAATTAACGTTGCCCAACCGGCTCCTATGAGCCCCATTTCAGGGAATCCCATAGCTCCAAAAATCAGCAGGTAATTTAAAAGTACGTTTAGCAAATTACTTGCAACACTGATAACCATCGCTGCACGCGTATCCGAAAAGCCCTCAGCAAACTGCTTGAAGGTCATAAAAAGCATCAGTGGCACAATGGAAACAGAAAGCACTAAGAAGTACGGTCTGGTAATGGGGATAAGCTCAGGGTCTTGACCAAAATAAGGCATAAGGGGAAGAACGGCTACCAGAAGTAAAAAAAGCAGCAATGCCAGCACTGTGTAAACAATGATACCTTGTTGAAGGAGGCGCTTTGGCAAATGGATTTTCCCTTGGCCGTCGGCATTAGCAACCAATGGCGTGATGCCAAACGTAACCCCTACCCCAAACACCATAAAGACCACAAAAATACTATTGGCTAAGGCGACTGCTGCCAACGGCAATGTACCCAGCTTACCAACCATCACGCTGTCGGCAACACTTACCATAACATGCCCGAGTTGTCCGATCACAACCGGCACGGCAAGTTGTACATTTTTCCGGTAGTGTTCTCTTGTCGTCACGCCGCAAAATTAGGTTAAAACAACAGGAAGATAACCATGACAACCTCATAGTGTGTGGTTATTTTTTCTACCTTTGTACAAACTAAAAAAACATGGACAACACTCGATTAACCCGCGTTACTCAGTTGATGACCGAAGAGCTTGGATTGATTTTTCAACGCTTTTCGCAACGCCACTTCCGAGGCGTACTGATCAGCGTAACAAAAGCGCGCATCAGCCCCGATCTTTCGGTAGGTAAAGTGTACCTCAGCATTTTTCCATCTGCTCAGGCACAAACGGTAATCGATGCCATTGCTGATCAGCAAGGAGTCATCAAACGCGAGTTATCTTCCACCTTAGGCAAACAGCTACGCAAGCTTCCAGATTTGAGCTTCTTTGTTGACGACTCATTAGATTACGAAGACAACATAGACCGACTCCTTAGGGGCGAAGGGGAAAACCCCATCAAGTAAACGCCAGCATGCGCCTTCCTCAATTCATTGCACGCCGATACTTTTTCTCACGTCACAGCACCACTGCCGTCAATATTTTAGCCGGAATAAGCATCACCGGATTGGTCGTTGGCACGGCCGCTTTATTGGTTATTCTTGCAGCATTTAACGGTTTAGAAGACTTGGTTAAAGGATTTTACGCCACATTCGACCCCGACCTAAAAGTGTCCGCTAAAGTGGGGAAAAACTTTCCGTACGACGAAAAGCAAACGAAGGATCTGCTCAAATGGGACGACATTGAATCCATTAGTCCGGTTTTGGAGGAACGCGTTTTATTGCGCTACAGAGAGCAAGAATTCATCGCCAGTTTAAAAGGTATAGACAGCACATTTACCCGCACCACCGATATCGATGAGGCGGTATTTCGCGGCAACTACCGCGTATCCCATCCCGATGCTGTCTTGGGAATTGGTGTTGCCTGGCATTTGGGGCTGTCGACCACCGGAAGAACCGAAGCGGTTCAACTATACGTTCCCAAGGCGAGCGCGCGCAACATGCTTCAACCCGACAGAGCCTTTAATCAAGACGTGGTTTATGCCGCCGGTATTTTTGCCGTTCAACCGGATTTTGACGCGCGTTACGTGCTTTCCGACCTGCATAGACTGCAACAGATGAGCGATCAAGAAGGCACCGTAAGTTCGCTGGACATACGACTGGCTGATGGTGCACGTTTAAATCGTACGCAAAGAAACGTTCAAGACTTTTTTGGCGATGGCTTCCGCGTGGAAAATCGGAATGAACAACAAGCCGCGTTCTTTAAAGTGATGAAAGCGGAAGGACTGATTACTTATCTCATTTTTTCACTGGTGTTGCTGATTTCATCCTTTACCCTACTCGGCTCATTGAGCATGATGATACTCGACAAGAAAAAAGACATTCACACATTGTGGTTTTTGGGAATGACCAAGAAACAGCTAAGGCAAATATTTCTTTATGAGGGTGTTATAATTACCATATCCGGCGCATTGGTTGGGTTGGTGCTAGGCGGAATCATTGTGCTATTGCAGCATTATTTCGGACTGGTGGGCATGGGTCCGGGCTACATTGTGGATGCGTACCCCGTTCGCCTAAACATTACTGATGTTGCCAAGGTTGTTGCCACAGTGCTGGTTATAGGAAGCGTTATCAGCGTAATCTCAAGCCGAAGACTGAGGATTTTTAAGTCATAGAAACCATTATGAAAATAACACTACCACTACTAATATTAACACTATTCTTCTCCAGAGTTGCAATTGCGCAAAACGATACCTTGCCGTTTCAAATCAGCAAGAGCAAAAAACTCAGCGACGACCGCCTCAAACGCAAAAAAGAGGGTTACTACATTACCGGTTTGCCACGTTTTGCATACGATCCCATTCAGGGATTTGGAGTTGGTATTGACGCAGAGATTTACAACAATGGAACAAAAGATGACCCTTTTTTTGGCTACACACCCTATCGGCAACGCTACAAAGTGAGCGTTTGGGCTGCAGAGAACGGAAAAATAGCAGCAAAAGCCAGCGTTGACATCCCATACGTTTTCAACACGAAATGGCGATTTCGCAGCAGCTTTTCCTTTGCAGATAACCCCAACAAGCTGTACTTTGGAATGGGGGAAGCATTTATGGCGCCATTTGACGAGGCGCCGTTTAACGGCGGCTCCCCCTTTTACGGAGATTACCTCGACGAACTAAGAGTCATTCGCCCCGGCTCACCCATTGGCTTACCGGGAGGGTTAAGAGACGAAGATCCCAATGAGGTCTATAGTGATAGACGTCTACACTACTTACAATATAGAAAATACGCGCTGGATATGGTACTGGAACGAACGTTCCTCAATGGCGACTTACGCGTATTGGGGGTGCTTGGGTTTACCCACCTCAGATATACGCCATACGATTTTCAAACACTTGAAGACGCGAGAGATTTAGATGGCAATGACATTTCTGCAACGTCGGGAGTCACGCAAATCTCGCAAGATCATTATGCATCTGTCCAACATGATCCTGATTCATATTGGCGACGAAGAAACATCATGGGGTACGGCGGAGGCTTGTCTATTAAAGTTAAAGCCGGAATCATCTACGATACTCGAGATTTTGAACCGGATCCGTTTAAAGGTGTACTTTTGGAATACGGAATGGGCGCCACCGATCAAGTCATCGGTTCCGATTTTAGCTACATGCGCCACATGGTGCAAGCGCAGGGATTTTTACCACTGTTTTCTTGGGGAAGTGAAAACCTAAAAAGCACCATTGCAGCGCGTGCGGCGTTCAGTGTCATTCACGGTCAAGACATATTTTTCCGCGAAATATTCGACGTATGGAGTGCCAGTCAAGGAAGAATCGGATTGCTGGGAGGCGAAGACAACCTCCGCGGCTACAAAAAATTCCGTTTCGGTGCCCCTGTTTACGGGTTTGGTAGTTTGGAATGGCGTACACAATTACTGCAGACAACAATATTCGACCAAGATTGGATAATCTCAGCCGTACCATTTGCAGATGCAGGAAGGGTGTGGGATGAACTTGGAAATGTCGGTCTTAGCGGGTTTCGTTACAACGGGGGAATGGGACTAAGAATTCATTGGAATCAGAGCACCATCATACGTTTGGACTATGCCGTAAGTGCTGAAGACCGACAGTTTTTCCTCGTATTTGGCCAACTGTTTTAGTGACGATTTGGAGATTCGTGCTGGGCATTTTGCCTGGATTCTCCAATGTTCTCACGTCTTTGGTTCTGACGTTTTTTGCGCTTTTCTTCTCGCTGTTGCTTAATCCATTTTTCGCGAATTTTCTCTTTTTCTTCAGAGGTCATTGACTCTTCAGCGTTCAATATATACGGCTGATTGGTCTCTTGTTTGTTTTTCTTTTCCTCTATTGGTTTTTCCTGAGCAAATGCCGCGGCAGAAAAAAGAATCAGTGCAGGGAGAATGATGCGTTTCATATCTATCAATTTTTAAGTTCTTGATCGGTATTTCAAATACAATGCCGTATTTATTTTTAAGCACACATCAGCGGCCTCGTCTCGTAAACGGATTAGCAAAAACAAGAACAGCAACCTTTGTTTGTATAAATAAATGATTGTCTTCAAGTCGCACATGCAGAGGCTCTAAACCAATCATGGTTACCTCCGAGTGGTTGGGTGCATCAATGCTTTGCAGCTGTAGTTTTCCGTCTTTCCAAAAAACTATGTTTTGATTTTTCACCTGAAATCGCTTTAAATCTTTGATTGGAATCAACTTTCGGTAGTTGCCAAAAAAGTCAAAGACTAAAACACCTACCTCCGGACAGTTGAGGTAAACGCCATTCATATCCGCAACCATGTAATTAGGTTCAACCTCTTTACCGGCAAGTTTAGTGATGATTTGAGACTGTGACGCCACACGGCGACGGTCAATATTTAGTTTATGTATGCGATCGCTCGACTGGTCGTAAATCCATAATGTATTGTCGTCTGATGTAGCGGCCAGCTGCACATCCATTATGTTAAATTCTTCAGGCGTCAAATTTTCTGTTGACCGATTGAGTTGATTGTCGATGATTTGAATAACGTTAAATGGCTTGTAGAGTAGCATTACTGCTAGTGGGTTAAAGGCGTCTATGTGAGCAATCTCTCCATTTTTAGGATCAGAAAACCGGACACGCTTCTTTGACGTGAGAGGTTTTGCGTATTTAGACACCTCATTTCGCTGTACAATGTACAACGCCCCAAGGTGATCCGTGGTCATAAATGCATTTGCGTCCCTTAGAGGAAACGCCTTTAACGTATCGGGGATGATTGCCTGAGCAGAAAGTGATAGCGATAGTACACTTAGTGCAACAACCTTAAGCCATGGATTTAACATTCGATAACAATTCATCTAGTATGGATCGGTTATTCATTAAACGAGGCACTTTGTGTTGCCCTCCCAGCTTCCCCTTTTCTTTTAACCAGCGATAAAAAGCGCCTTTGGGCGCTTGATGAACGATGGGCATTTTTAGAGCCATATTTTTATGCCGCTTAGCTTCGTAGTCGCTATTGATTGATTTGAGATGTGCATCCAACGATTCCGTGAAAGCTGTAAGGTCTCGCGGTGGTGGATCAAACTCGATTAACCACTCATGCGCACCACTTTGTTTACCTTCCATATACACCGGTGCTGCTGTATAATCCGTTACTCTACAGTTGTGCAATGCCGAAGCTGTTTCCAGAGCACTTTCTGCGTTGGACACCATCAATTCTTCACCAAATACATTGATGTAGTGTTTCGTGCGCCCCGCAATTTTAAATCGATACGGATTTGTATTGGTAAATACAATGGTATCACCAATATTGTAGCGCCATAAGCCACCATTTGTGGAAATAATGACTGCATATGTTTCTCCAACTACCACATCGTTTAACGGTATGATATAGTCATACGGGTCATCGTCGATGTGCTCTATGGGGATGAATTCGTAAAAAATTCCGTAATCGAGCATCAATAGCATATCTTGAGCTCCGAGTTGATCTTGAATACCAAAAAAACCTTCACTGGCATTGTATATTTCCATAAATTCGAACCCTTTACCGGGCATTATGGACTTAAATTGTTCGCGGTAGGGAGAAAAACTCACGCCCCCATGAAGGTAAAGTTCCAAATTTGGCCACACTTCTTCAATAGACGAGGCACCGGTAATGTCTAAAATGTGGTTCATCAACACAAGCATCCAAGATGGCACACCCGCAAGAGATGTAACCTCCTCCTTAATGGAGGCTTGCGCTATGGCTTTCATTTTTGTTTCCCACTCGTTCATCAAGCTAATTTCTCTTGACGGAATGGATCGCAATTCAACCCAAACAGGAAAATTTTCAATCAATATCGCACTGAGATCTCCAAAATACGATTGATTATTGACATTACTTATCTGTGTACTCCCACCTAAACGAAGTGAACGACCGGTGAAAATTTTAGATTCTGGCTTGTTGTGAAAATACAGCGCCAACATGTCTTTACCTGCTTTAAAGTGGCAATCTTCTAGTGAATCGCTGCTAAGAGGAATAAACTTACTCCGGGCATTGGTTGTACCGGAAGATTTTGCAAACCAACGAATTTCCGATGGCCATAAAATATTTTGCTCGCCATTTTTTATGCGTGTTATATAAGGTGCCAAATCTTCATATTGCACAACCGGTACGCGCTCTTTAAATGCATCGTAAGACATGACGCCATCGAAGCCATATTGCTTGCCGTACTCGGTTTTTGCTGAACGAGAAACATTAGACGCCAATATATTTTGTTGGACCTCCTCTGGGTGCTCCATAAACAACTCTATTTGGTGAATTCGACGACGAATCACCCAAACTAAAAAAGAATTGACCCAGTCACTAAGCATATTACTGTTTGGTATACCGCACGGTGGTTATATTCTGTATTTTGACAATCGTAATGTATTTCGCGCAAAGAATCTTCTACGCGCCTTACAAAACAACAATCTTTTTACTGACCCTAACAAAACGTAAAGGGCAAAAAAGAAAATCTATAAGTATTGGCTAAGATACGTTAAAGCATCAACTACTGCGACCGTAATTTTTTATACGTGTAAATGGCTAGCATTAACAATGCACCTATAAGCAGTAGACCTCCTACTCCGTAAATGAGCGAAAGACTGTTTTTTACGACTACTAAAAAAACGATGGCAATAAGAAAAAGAGTAGCGCCCTCATTCCAAATCCGCAACTGATTACTGCTGTGGTTAAACACGCCGCGCTGTTGTTGTGTAAAGGTTCGATGGCACCAAAGATGATACAACAACAAGCCCCAAACCAAAATGTATTTTATAGTTAACCAATCAAAACCTTGAAACAACATGTGCTTCCAAGCGCCCCCTAGCAGAACCCAATGACCAAAAATAAAGGTCAAAACAGCAGAAGGCCAAGTAATACCATACCATAACCTTCGCTGCATCAGCGCAAACTGTTTGGTTAAAATGGAGCGATCGGGCTCATCTGCAGCATTGGCTTCGGCTGCATAAACAAACAAGCGAACGATGTAAAACAACCCGGCAAACCAAGTGACAACAAAAATGATGTGTAATGCTTTGACGTATGCCATAGCGACTGTGGGTTGCCGTTATGCAGGAACGGATTTATTGAATGCGAGCGTTGATGGGCATATTAAACGCCATGCGCACAGGACGTCCACGTTGCTTAGCGGGCTCAAACTTTGGCAGCTTGCCTATAACCCTAAGCGCCTCTTCATCTAGCGACTCATCAACACCTCTAACGACTTTGGCATCGGATATGGAGCCGTCTTTATTGACAA
>SKIJ01000076.1 GCA_007116495.1 Cryomorphaceae bacterium
AATAGCCTCAAACAAACCCAAAACAAGTAATCCCAATATTGGGAATTATTTAAAAATCAATGCTTTGTGCTTTGATGATATTTTGCACTGATTTTTTGTAGGGTTAAGGAATCACAGTTGTGTCGTGATGTAAGATATCTTCGTTAGTATTCGGTATCTTTTGGTAATTCCCCCTACTTATCTATAGAGACGCTTACTTTGCATCTTAATAATGTGTATTACATGTAGTTGTAGTTGAAAGCTATGATTTTATGCAAGATTCAACTCCAGTTGTTTTTTCTTGTATTACAATGTATATTTGAACACAATTTTATTGGTTTTTTTATGATTAGATATGTTTTAGTTATTCTAAGTGTGCTCATTTTAAAGTCGTGTGTTGTGTCCCGTTCAGGACAGTTGATGAACATCAATCAAAATCCCAATGCTGTTACTACAGATTTAGCTGTAGGACGAGCCGTCAACTACGCGTACTTTGGTATAAGTGATGATCTTGAGCTGCTTTATCTCAATGCTAAAGCTACTATGATGAATAATCGTCCACTAAACGATGGAGAAATATATACCAATGTGACGGTTGATTATTCTGTTACAAATTATTTCTATATCGTAATCCAACGAAAGGCGATTGTTACGGCAGATGTTGCCAAGGTTTCACCGAAAAAGGATGAAAAACCAACTTCTAAAACATGGAATATAAACTCCTTTGCAACTCTTTCAAATCAATATGTTGGACTGATTCCTAAGTCTTACAGTAAAGAGACTAATTTATCTGAATCAAATTATTTTGTCTTTAAAATTGAAGATTTTGATACGTTTTCTATAGCCTCTAATCCCGATGCCAAAAGTGTATTCATACTTGAGAATCTACCCGAAATTGGCTATGTCGTTTCTAAAAGTGTTAATACTGATATAGCCATGTTTACAAGAAACCCCAACGAAGTCTATGGCCATAATGTTGGAGATCATTTAGGAAGTGGAGACCTAGACTTACCAGAGAGTGTTGTTGTGGCATCAAGTAAAAATAATGGACTCATTGTAGCCAATAAAGACGCAACGTTTTGGGTAATTAGCCTGCGCGACTGGAATAAGCAGTCATTTTTAAGAAAAGTTGAAGTAAACGATAAATGAATTTGTTTTATTCTCCTTTCTTTAGTCTATATGTATCAGGTATTCAATTATTGCAAATTAAACGTTTTTTTTAAAATGTATGGGCTAATCATGCTGTTCTTCAACAACTTTGATTTACCTTCATCATTGAAACCTTAGATGCACATTGAATCTTTAGAGACTACTAATCATTAAATTCACTTTTCTTATGGCTAAGAAACACCATACTATTGAAAACAGCAATGGAGAACAGCTGCATGCTGTTCTCGATATGCCCATGCAGCAAAGTCCTCGGGCATACGCTCTTTTTGCGCATTGCTTCCATTGCGGCGCCTGCAGACCCTGCGCATGTAACCCACCTTTTTGAAGACAACATCGAAACAATGAACCGCGAAGGACAGGCCAATGTCAATATTGGCGGGCGATCTTTTGTGTTAAAAAAACAATTTTTAGACGACTTGTCGTCACAGGAAAGTAAAGAGGCCATCAAGGAATTGCGTAAACCAATGCTGCTGCTTCACTCCCCACAAGATAAAATTGTGGACATCGAAAATGCTGCGAAAATTTATGAACGTGCGTTTCACCCGAAAAGCTTTGTTTCCCTTGACGGAGCAGACCATCTATTGGGAAAGCGCAAAGACAGCGCTTACGTTGCTAAGGTTATAGGTGCTTGGGCCGAACGTTATATTTCAGGTAATGAGGTAAAGCATACGTCTCCCGAAGACCATCAGGTTGTTGCAAAATGGTCATCAGGATCCGGATTCATAACGCAGATATCCAATGGGTATCACACTATATTAGCAGATGAACCTAAAGATTCAGGAGGCGACAATGAGGGTTTTTATCCACACGAACTGCTTACGGCTGCTCTTGGTGCTTGTACCGCCATGACCCTTAAGCTTTACGCCGAACGTAAAAAATGGTCTTAGGATGAGGTAAGTGTTTACGTAACACATTCGCAAAACCATAAAGCCGATAGCGAAGATTGTCCAGATGAGAATAAAAAACTTGATCACTACGAAAAATCACTAACCTTAATAGGTGATTTATCAGACGAGCAAAAAGATAAATTGCACGCCATTGCCGAGCTGCACGGTTAATAAGACACTTACAAGCTAACTAATTGGCTCGTATTTTTCCAATAATTCAGCGCTATATGCAGGTGTTTTCACATATTAATAATTGCCCGTTTTTTGCACTTTCTCTGGGATTTATTATATTCGACGTGAAATCACCAATTATCTAATATGCGGTTAGTTTGCCGAAAGTAGATTATTAGATTCCAAGCTCTCGTACTAAATAATGATCTCCGAAGTCTTCTATGATTACGTTTCGCTTGGCCATTAATTGGAGAATGTCGTCTTCAGTTAACGTAAAAAAAACAGCAACTAAATTTCGTTCACTTTTCCCCAGCATTGAAAATACAGGACGGAAAGAACTCTCAATGCCGTGCACCACTTGAAACGTCACCGATTGAGAATCTGAGGGCAAACGCTCCACGGCCAATTTATGCGTGAGTTCGGGGTATGCACAGAGATACGTCCATACATCGGTAACCAGCAGCGTGTTTTTTTCTAAGTTAAGTTGGGGGTTTTCAAAAGGGAGAGGAAGCGTATGATGCGCTGTATGGGCATCAGCAATCTGTTTCTTTATCAACGGAAAACGCAAAACATCAACAAATCCCACCAGTATTACGATGCTAAAGATCACTGTAAATGAACGGGAGCCAACCCTTTTCCTGAGCGTTTCCCAAATCAACGGAAGAAAAAGCAATCCAACCGGCACAAAGTGTCGAACCTCAAAGGAAATGGCAGACATCATCATTTGTTGTACGGCAAAAAAAACGGCAAAAAACACCCAGATGCCCAGCGTTAATTTGGCATAAAGACTTCGGAGTGAAAGGTGCCGCACGATCAAGGCTGTGCACAACACCATAATTCCAAAAAGCACATAAACCACTATTTCGTTGATCAGCGACCCTTTCCATAGTAACTCCACCGTGCTCCAGCCCCATAAATTGGTTGAGATTGGTGCGGAAAGCCCATAAAACCATCCGTTCCACCTGCTGTGTGGTAAATTCACGTAGCCTTCAAGGTCGATGGTGTTTGTTGGCGTACTGCCTTGTTGGAAGTAAAGTATGTATGCCAGAACAGCTGCTGCTACTGTGGGCAGGATTTGAAGGTAGGTTCTGCAGCGATAGCGTTGTGGCCAAAAGCGAATGGTGATGGCTGGAATGGCGATGACAATAAAGGAGGCTTTAGCCCATAAACCCAACAGCACCCATAAAGGGAGCCAACGCCATATATTTTTTTGCCAAATTAATGCGTGTATGAAAAAAGGAAGTACAGCAAAGAGAAGCACATCCCCACCCATGTACATCAGTATAAACCAGTAGGTGTTGCGGTTGAAAAGTAAAAGGGCAATAACAACCAAAAGCACAGGGCTGTTCTTTCGTTTCCACAGTCTAATCCAACCCAAAACTCCCGTAAGGTAGGCAACAAAAGCTGCGGCAAATGTGGCCGTACTTATGTTGGGGAAAATGCGTAACCATAGACTTAGCCATTGGTACTGACCGGGTGTCCACCAGGAAACAAACAGCTGTTCTAGGTCGTCGGGCCGATGCGGGTTGGGATAGTAGAGCTGGTTAAAGGTTCCTAGTAATTCGCTGTAGCGCAGGGTTTCCAGTCCTCGCAATGCATCCGCAAACATCACAGGGCCACCGCACAGAATACTCCATAGGATAAACCAACAGAGTGTGCTGCCTAAAATGATCCAGATGTTGCGGTTTCTCATACGTTCCCCATTTGTAACCCCCCAAAATTAGGGCACATTGGACTGATAATATAGTTTGATTTTAGATGTCTTGGATTCATCATGCCATTCGATGGGCTGAACCCCATCGTTGGTATATGGCGGGCCTTCGGGGCTGGCTCAATGGACATGCAGCAAACGTTGTTATATTATAACCAAAACCCTAAACAGCTTGCTAGACTACGTTTACTTTTTAAGCGGAAACAAATAACTCATACCCATTTTGAATATATAGAACCGATAACGGAGGGTCTCACTCTGCTGTTGAGAGTGGAGAACTGGCTCTACTATGCGATAAGCCGGTGAAAGCCCATAATGTATTCTGGTTTTAAATGAGAGTGAGCGGAAAAAGTGGTAGCGAAAACCAAAAACACCTTGTAACTCTACTAATGGTAACTGACCTGGCGAATCGATGCCCGAGAAGCTCCATTCACAGGCTTAGCGTAGAGTGTTATACACGGCAGCATTGGCCTGCAGTCCTGCTACAAATTAAAAATATTAACATCAAATCAGCTATTGTTTTAACATAAACTCTTCAGTCAACTTTGCTCTACCAGTAAAACTGGGCATTGCTTCTTTGTGGACTTTGCTTACTTTTGTCATTTATAAGCATTTTTGTACAGGTTGCTTTTTTTTAATATTAGGCAGGCATGTACAAGGTGAGAATGTGGTCTTAGCATAAGTATTAAATTACACAAACGGTGGTGGATGGTCTTGCTAGATCGTAATATGATTGGCTTTGGTGCTGTTTTTTATGATTCATGTAGCATTCATCTTTTAGGCATAAAAATTGACTAAATACACAACTAAACACAACATTTATGAGAGGTTTACTTTTCGGATTATTATTTCTG
This sequence comes from Cryomorphaceae bacterium, assembly GCA_007116495.1. GTDB lineage: Bacteria > Bacteroidota > Bacteroidia > Flavobacteriales > Schleiferiaceae > CSBr16-58. Next base: position 4,773 of record SKIJ01000076.1, read on the forward strand.
TATGGCTCACTGGAAGCGCAAATACTAAATAATCAAGCGAGCATCAAATCGTCCGGTAATCAAGTTTCAACGGTTATTCAAATGAACGAGCCGTTACAGGTATTCTCACAACCCAACACCAGGGATGGGTGGTTTACTATTCGCATGGTTGTTATGGTGGAACGCAGCAATCTCAATGATCAAGACGACATCATTGAAGGTGCTGATCTGTTTAATCAAGATGGAAAAAGGGTTGGAGTTGTACGCTCTGCATTACCCGTTGTTGAAAAGACCAAAGCTCAGGGGCGCTCGAACCGCGATAAGTGGTTGGTTGTATTGGAAGGACAAGTATTTAAGACACAGTTTGAGCGCGGCAGCGTTCCCGAACTGGAATTGGAAAGTTTATTTTCTTCGGGTAAACGCGGCATGATGGGGCGAATGGTCGATGATTTAATTTCTCAATGGGGACTTGTTCGTGAAGATCGAGGTGATTATTCGTTTTACCCCATTTATAAGGAGAATTATTCACTAAAGAAAAATCAAGATTTTAAACTTTTGCTGGTTTACAAAAAAGGAGGATCGTTTTACGGTGTCGTCACCAATGGGTTCACATTAGACATTCCAACCAAAACAACAAAGGAAGACCCCCCCATGTATTTTTATTTTCCGGTAATGAAGGCTTCAGATCGAGACTTCAACGATATTTTTGACCAGGTATTTGATTTCATCGCTTTATAAAGGCGAATAAATATGCTGGGTGAGTTGTGGGAACGGGTTAAAGCTTGCGCTTTATTGTTCCCGTAATGTCTTCAATGGCTTTTTTGCCTTCTTTAATGGAATCTGTGATACTGTTTTGCGCATCCTCGTCGTCTATATCGCTGTTGATTGCATTGTCGTTGATGCTTCGCTTGATGTCGTCCGTGGCATCCTTTACCATGCGAATGCCTTTGCCTAACTCTCGAGCGATGGCGGGAATTTGTTTGGATCCAAAAAACATGATGACGATGAGGATGACAAAGCCAAATTCTCCGAAACCAATGTTGAATAATAAGAACTGCATTGTATGATTATAATGTTGCAAAGGTACAATACAAATCAAACGTCATAGAATAGAATTACCCTGTTTGTAGGGGGGTGCTATAGTGTCTATCCTTTTAGCAGAGGAGTGTGTCTGTAAACATCAAATTTGGTAGTTCTTGAGTATTTGGCGTAAACGTAACGCAACCATCTGACGATATATATAGACACTCAGGACACGTATACGTTATTGCATGTTCATAAAAAAAACGCCCAACGAGTCAACTCGATTGAGCGTTTTGCAATAAAGTGCGATGAAAAGTTGCTGCTTATAGGTTAGTGCTTCCTTCAGCTATGGGTTTGTTTTTGCGTTCTATTTCACGTAAACGCGCCTTCTCGGTATACGTGTCTACCATGATGGGGGTAGCGATGAATACTGATGAGTATGTTCCCACGACCACACCGGCCATCAAAGCAAACATAAACCCTCTGATTACTTCACCACCGAAGATGAAGATGACGAGCAATACAAAGAAGGTCGTTGCCGATGTATTGATTGTGCGGCTAATGGTGCTGTTAACAGCCTCGTTTACCACCTCCTTAATCGGTTTGCGCTTACTGTGTGTGGCAAAGTATTCGCGGATACGGTCAAACACAACCACTGTATCATTTAATGAATATCCGATAACTGTGAGTATGGCCGCGATGAACGACTGATCGATTTCCATACTAAACGGTAGAATGCCGTAGAAAATGGAGAACAGCGCCAAGACCACCAATACATCGTGGGTTGCGGCACTAACAGCGCCCAAACTAAATTGCCACCCACGAAATCGCAGGAGAATGTATAAGAAGATGACCACAATGGAGAACAAAATGGCCCATATTGCAGCCTGTTTGATATCAGCAGCAATTGTTGGTCCAACTTGACGCTCAGCGACTACACCAATGTAATCTACGCTTGGATCCATAAAGGTGTTATAGTCAATGTCCTCACTTATAAAGGACTGAAGGCCTTCAAAAAGCTTGGCGCGAATGTCGTCCTCTACCTCAATCCCGCTTTCATCAATGCGGTATTTCGTGGTTATGATAACTTGATTGGCATCGCCAATAGTTTTCACAATGGGCGGGAGTGAGGTACCCGATTCATCTGTAAACACATTGGATAGTTCGGATTGAACATCAACCGTACTAATTGGTTGCTCAAAGCGTACTTGAAAAGAACGCCCACCCACAAAGTCGACGCCGTAATCCAGTCCACGAGCAAACAGTGAAACTATCCCGATGACGATAACGACGGCACTGATGATATATGACTTATTGCGTTGACCAACAAAGTCAAACGAAAGGTTGGTAAATGCATTCATCGTGGCCTTGCTGCCAAATTTCACACTTTGTTTTTTCGCTAGTCTGCTTTCTAAAATCAACCGAGTGATGAATATGGCAGAAAAGAGAGATGTGAAAATACCAATGATTAACGTGGTTGCAAAACCGCGTATAGGACCTGTTCCAAAAATGTATAGAATAATACCGGTCAACAAGGTTGTAATATTGGCATCTAGAATCGAAGACATGGCTTGTTTATAACCGTCTGCAACGGCTAGTTTGAGCCCTTTACCCGCTCTAATTTCTTCACGAACACGCTCATAAATGAGTACATTAGCATCCACAGCTATACCAATCGTAAGGATGATACCGGCAATACCCGGGAGTGTTAGCACAGCGCCAAGGCTTGCCAGTACACCAAAGATGAAGAACATGTTGATGATCAAAGCAACATTAGATGCGACACCGGCGATGTTGTAGTAAAAAATCATGTAAATCAAGACGATAAATAGCGCCAATGCAAACGAGTACAGTCCTGCACGAATGGCTGCTTGACCCAGCGATGGCCCAACCACATCGGCTTGTACAATACGGGCAGGTGCTGGTAATTTACCGGCCTTTAATATGTTGGCCAAATCCTGGGCTTCAAGAATGGTGAAGTTTCCACTAATTTGCGTGCTTCCTCCGCTGATTTCAGATTGAACGGTAGGGAAGGAGTA
>SKIJ01000039.1 GCA_007116495.1 Cryomorphaceae bacterium
ATTGCCCGTTACCGTTTGGGCGATTTGCCCAAGGCGGAAGAGTATCTGATAAAGCTCACAAAAGCCTTTCCCAATTTTTGGTTGGGACAACAAGAGTTGGTACAGCTTTACAACATGCGAAAGAAGTTTTTCTCGGCAGAGGCCATTCTCAGTCAAGCAACCTATGCCTACGAAAAGGGAGAATTACCCAGAGAATGGATGCGCAGTGGCTATTGGATGACCGACGTCATAATGCTCAACAACCACCGCATTCACGTTTACGCCTCATTGTTTAACGACGACGAGCATCCTGCATTTAAACTGTTTATTCTCGATACCAATCAACAGCATATTCGCGGAAAAATTGATGTGTGGCAAGAAGGGGAACACGCATATGCGTTGAAACTGGAAACCACGCTGAAATCGGAAGGGCACAGCTGTACAGACGTCGATGACTACGCTCATTTACGCAGTTGCATCAAAACGTATGTGGATGTTTTAGATTGAAGTCTTGGGGTTGCGTTTCTTTGAGGAGACTGCCAAGGTTTAAAAAAACAACTCAACCGCAAGGATGTAAATTCCCATTACCAATACAAACCAACCAAACGCGGGTTTGAGCTTATCGCCGTCAATTTTCGTAGATAGGAAAGAGCCGATAAAGATACCGATGATGGCCATAGCGGTTACTAAAAGAACCATAGTCCACTCAAAGGTAGGGCTGCCGAGACCTGGTTCGCCCAAAAAGCCAAGCATGGATTTTGCAGCAATGATCACCAAGGATGTGCCAACGGCCATCTTCATCGATAGTTTACTCAATATCACCAAAGCCGGTATGATGAGAAAACCGCCTCCGGCGCCAACGAGACCAGTGAGTATACCCACCACGCCACCTTCAAGGAGAATGATGGGGTAATTGAACGACTGTTCGGTTTCTTCAGCGTCGTCAATGCTCGGCGCCTTCTTCTTTTTAATCATGCTGTATGAGGCCAAAATCATTAGTACCGCAAACAGCACCATTAAGAATATGTCTTTGGTAAATTGGAAGCTTCCGAGAGAAAAAATAACATCGGGTAGGGCGGGAACGATAAATGCACGGGTGGCATACACCGCAATGATGGAGGGGATGCCGAATACGATGGCCGTGCGAACGCTTACTAATTTTCGCTTGAAAAACGCCACTGAGCCTATGGCACTGGTAACACCAACAATAAACAAGGAATACCCTGTGGCCATTGTTGGTGACGCCCCTAAAAGATAAACCAGTACGGGTACGGTGAGAATGCTTCCGCCTCCGCCAATGAGGCCGAGTGTAATTCCGATAAATACGGCCGCAACGTAGCCAATAATAGCTGTCATGAAAATTGCTTATTCTTCGTCGAGAAGGTCAAGCATGTCTTCATTGCCGGATGCCGGCTGATCGAGCTGTGGCATTGGCTGCGATTGAGCTGGCGCATCACTGGCGCGGTCAATTACGGAGCTGCCCTCTTCCTCTTCTGATGGCTGAAATAAACTTAGGTTCATGATGAGCGCCAGGGCACAAAGTGTGATGGCCAAGCCCCAAGTGGAGCGATCGAGTAAGTCGCCGGCTTTTTTAACACCGCCGAATAGTTGAGTGCCACCACCGCCAAAGGTCGATGACAAACCGCCTCCTTTAGGATTTTGTACCATGATGATGACGATCAGTAAAATGCTGACGATGATGATGAGAATGCTCATTAACTGTATCATATTCCTATGTTTTTCTCTTTTCTTTCAAGGATTGAATCTGACGTGCAAATAAACCACTTTTTTCTGGGTTATTCAACTGTAATATTTCGTAAGCGCGAATGGCCTTGTCGATGTGGCCTTGTTCAACGTAAAGTCGAGCTAACGTCTCTGTAGTCAGTTCGTTATCGTCTTCAGGATTGCTTACAAATGCCACCGGACTGCTGCGATTTTCACTTGCGGTAGGACGAACGGGGGGCGCAATGTTGGGCAATTTTTCTAAAAAAGCATCAACGCGCTGCCATTTTTCGTTGCGTGACGGACGTGAGTGGTCAATATTGGCGTCCTTAGATTTTGACCGATTGACCTGCTTTAACCATTCGCTAAAACTCAACGACGGTGAATCGGTTTGCGCTTTGTCAGATTTGGTTTTTTCTGATGTGTAATTAGAATCGGTTTGCTCGTTTTTTGGCGAAATGTCTTCAACCACTTCGTGTTTATTCGATACCTCTAATCCAGCCGAAGTCGATGGCGGTTCACCATCTGTTGTGATTTCTTCGCTCAATGTGCCGTCTTGGTCGTGCTTTGTATCGTTTCTTTTCTCGGCTAAATCCGCCGTCACCTCTGAGGCTTCGTCATTGTCTTGTGCTACGTGCTTTGTTTGCTCAATAATGGCTGCACTTTTTGCTTTCAACGCCGCGATTCGCTTATCCCACTCCGATGGTTCCTTCGTTTCGGATTGTTTTTTTACGGGACTGGGCGTTACGGGTGGCGGTGGTTTCTTATCGTTGTCGTTCTCGGAGTCGGAAATGCGCTCTGTGGATTCGGGCTCTTGTTCAAGTGGTTTTGCATCGGTTGCTTGGGTCGACTCGGAGGTATTCGCTTTCTCTACGGCTTTTGTCTCTTCAGCCATTATTGCGCTTTCTTTGGTTGCTACAGGATCGTTTTTGCCGTCAGTCGTTTGGCTTTTTTTCGGTTGAAAGTCCAAACTTGGTCGCGCGTCATTCAGTTGTTCAATGGGTGAAATGTAATCGTGAAGTGCTGTTCGATTCGGGCAAACCAGTGCCGCATGTTTCTTTTGTTTTTGCGCTTCGTGGTCTTCCAATCGCTGCAGTTGTTTGAGCAAAAGCATTTGTGCAGCGGCAAACTGTGGTTTTTTGTCACAAAGGATTTTCAACGCATTTACATCCTCAGAGGAAAGGGGTTCTCCGCTGAGCAAGTGATGGTAAAGGCGTTCTTTTGCGATCATAAGGTTACCAATTAACGATGGCTCGGTTGAGGATGTTCTCGGCCAATTCCTCGTTGATTTGATTGATGAGTGTTTCTTCGATGGCGCTGAAGTTTTGATCGGCATCAAAATCGGCGAATCGCGAAAAACTTTCCTCGTAGCTTTTTTTCGGTTCCACAAAATTTTCAAAAACCACTTTTACCGTAATGGTCAAGCGGCTTTGCGAAGATGTTTGGTCGGCTTGTGCAGCCAATGGCGTAATGCGGTAGTCGGTGATGCTGCCCGAAAAGTGGAAATCGCCGTCGTCTTCCACCAATCGGAGGTTGGTTTGTTGAATAAAGATGTCTTTGATGGCTTCCGTAAGAAACTGACTGAGATTTGGTTGCACCAGCGGGGCGTTGTTGGGGAATCGCTCTACACTTACGGTTTCGGCATCGCCAACATCACCACCGGTAAAGGAATAGCCTCCCGAGCACCCAATGAGTACGGCAATGAGAAGCATGTAAAGTACGCGATTACAAGTCATATTGCTTTATTTTTCGGTAGAGGGTACGCTCGGAGATTCCAAGTTCTTTTGCGGCAGCTTTGCGTCTGTTTTTATTGCGATCAAGTGCTTTGCGAATGAGTTCTTTTTCGTTTTCTTCCAACGACAGACTTTCCTCCACTTCGGCGTAATCGTCTACATCGTTTAGTGGCGTATAGGGCTCTTCCTCGGCAACCGGTTGTAAAGGTAGGTAATCGTCGTCGTTTTCCGCAAAAACGCGTTTAATCAGCCCGGAGTTTTCTTCGCTTACGTCCTCCGAGCTCTTATTTTTCATCAGTTCCAACGTCAGCTTTTTAACGTCGTCCATTTCCTTGCGGAGTTCAAATAAGAACTTGTAGAGCATCTCGCGTTCGTTGGCAAAATCGCTTTGTTCTTTTTTGGAAATTGTTGCCGGTAAATTGGATTCTGAGGCTTGCGGGAGGTAGTGCTTTAGAGCGTCGAGGGAAATGTGCTTGTTGGGTTCCAATACAGACATTTGCTCAACGAGGTTGCGAAGCTGACGGATGTTTCCCGGCCAGCGGTACTTGTGCAGCAGGTACCGCGCATCATCGCTGAGGTTAATGGGTGATGTATGGTATTTTTCACTGAAGTCAAGGGCGAATTTCCGGAAAATTAAATAAATGTCTTCATTGCGATCGCGCAGCGGGGGTATGTTGATTTCTACGGTATTGAGGCGGTAGTAGAGGTCTTCGCGAAACTTTCCTTTGTCTACCGCTTTGAGCATGCTTTCGTTGGTAGCCGCAACGATGCGGACGTTGGTTTTTTGAATTTTTGAGGATCCAACTTTAATGAACTCTCCGGTTTCCAAAACGCGGAGTAGGCGCACTTGTGTAGAGTGGGGAAGTTCGGCCACTTCATCGAGAAAAATGGTTCCGCCGTTGGCTTCCTCAAAATACCCTTTGCGCGTTCCGGTTGCGCCGGTAAACGCCCCTTTTTCGTGGCCAAACAGTTCGCTGTCGATGGTTCCTTCGGGGATGGCGCCACAGTTGACGGCAATGTAGGCTCCGTGCTTGCGATGCGATAGGTGGTGGATGATGCGTGGAATGCTTTCTTTTCCTACGCCACTTTCGCCACTCACCAAAACCGATATGTCGGTGGGTGCGACGCGAATGGCTTTCTCCAAAGCGCGGTTCAGCAAATCGGAATTGCCGATGAGCCCAAATCTGTTTTTGATGACTTGTACGTCTTTCATGGAGGTTTTTTATTCTTCCAATATTTCGATAATTGAACGTTTGTTTATGGACGTCTAAATTATGAATTTTTCAGTTGCTATGTGCACATCATTTCAAGGTGTACCGCAGTTCCATAGGGCTGTCTTGGTAAATGCGTGTAGTGGTGAGTTTATTCACTACAAATGGCGCCCGTGCCTTTATTTCAATGCTGTGCGCATTGGGGATTTTTTGCTTGAATGTCATGCGCATTTTTTGCCCACTCCAAATGGATTTCCAAATGACTTTCCCCGACTGATCGTAGGCCCATACCTCATAACCGGTCATGAGGTTTTCCACACACCGGTTGTTTTCATCAGCGATGCAGATGTCGAGTAATCCGGTGCGTTTTACGTTTTCTTCTACGACGTAAAATCTAAGATTGTTATCGTAGTATTTGCCATCAATTTCTGTTTGGGCGATGGCCATGCTGCTCAGGGTGGTGAACAGCACAAGTGCAAATGTGCGCATAAGCAGTTAAGCGGTTTGTATGGTTCCCAGTAACGTTGCGCTGGTGCAATCGTTGATGCGCACCTTTACAAAATCGCCGGGTTGTTCGTTTCCGGTTTTGTCAAATACCACCATGGTATTCTGGTCGTTGCGGCCACACCACTGGGCATCGGAGCGCTTGGAGTTTCCTTCAATAAGAATCACGTCTACCATCCCGATGCGTGCTTTGTTGCGATCTAGCGAGTGCTTGCCTTGTTTCTCGATGATCTCTTGGAGTCTGCGATTTTTGACCTCGTGTGGGACGTCATCTTCCAATTTACGTGCCGCAAAGGTGTTGGGACGCTCGGAGTAAATAAACATATACCCAAAGTTGTATTTGACGTAGTCCATCAAACTGAGGGTGTCGCGGTGGTCGTCTTCGGTTTCACCGGGAAAACCGGAAATCATGTCGTGCGAAATGGCACAATCCGGAATGATGTTGCGGATGCGGTCGATCAGGGCAATGTATTCTTCGCGCGTGTGACCGCGATTCATGGCTTTGAGCATACTCGACGAGCCGGACTGAACGGGCAAGTGGATGTAATTGCAAATGTTTTCGTGGTCGGCGATGGCGTGCAACACATCGTCTTTCATGTCTTGAGGATTAGAGGTAGAAAAGCGGATGCGCATGTTGGGAACGGCTTTGGCAACCATTTTCAAAAGGTCGGCAAAATACACTGCACTGGCCTTGGCGGTTTCCGACGCTTTCTCAAAGTCCTTCTTTAATCCGCCGCCATACCACAGGTAACTGTCTACGTTTTGACCCAGCAAGGTAACTTCCCGGTAACCGTTGTTGTACAGCCCTATACATTCCTCCACGATGGTTTGCGGATTTCTGCTGCGTTCGCGCCCACGGGTAAACGGTACGACGCAGAAGGTGCACATGTTGTCGCATCCACGGGTAATGGACACAAATGCCGTCACTTTATTTTGCCCCAAGCGAACGGGATTTACATCCGCATAGGTTTCTTCTTTGGAGAGAATAACGTTGACGGCTTTTTGTCCGGTTTCCACTTCTTCGAGCAGGTTTGGTAAATCGCGATAGGCGTCTGGTCCTACCACGAGGTCGACCAATTTTTCTTCGTCTAAGAGCTTGTCCTTTACCCGTTCGGCCATACATCCAAGTACGCCTATTTTCAATTTCGGATGGTCGTCTTTTACTTTGTGAAACGCCTTTAAGCGTTTGCGTACGGTTTGCTCGGCCTTGTCGCGAATGGAGCATGTATTGAGTAAAACCAAGTCGGCTTCCTCCAAATTGCGTGTGGTTGCGTATCCTTGTTCGCCGAGTATGGAGGCCACAACTTCGGAGTCGGCAAAATTCATCTGGCATCCATAACTCTCAATATACAGCTTTTTCCCTTCATTTTCAGGTGCTTCAACTACAGTGGCGCTGCCTTGCATGGTCTCATCGATCACTTTATTTCCGCTATGATATTGTTCCATCGTCAAAAAATTTGTGCAAAAGTACATGATTTTTACCGCATGCTCACTATGCGAAGGCGAGACGTTTTAGATGTGTAAAAACCCGTACTCAAGGTTGAAACGTGGGATTAGAAAAAGGCCTTTACTTGTACTTGTCCGGTGTGAATGGTAGGGATGTCTTCACTGGCACGACCTTCGTAGGTGAGGCTCAATTGCAATCCGCTTCCCAATGTGTGTTGAAACGACACCGCCCAAACACCGTTGTTCCCGGGGCGCAGTCCTTCGAGCATTTCAAATGCCAGGGGTGAGTTGACTTCCCCTTCGAAGTCGTTTAAAATGTAGTTTAATCTCAGGGTAATGGAGCTTTTTCCGGCCACGTTGTAGTTGCCTTCCACTCCGGCATTGCGTTGCAATACCGACGTAGCTAACTCTTCGGGTGCTGTTTTGTTTTGCCAGTTAAACTCTCCGGTTATGCGCAATTTGGTGCTCGGTTGATAGGTCACTTCCGGTTGGTAACCGTAATAATTATATCCAAAATTTCGGGTTTCAAAGTTTTCCGAGCGATTGGTGCGGCGGCCGGTTTTTAGTCGCAGCCGACTGAGAACAGTGCTGGGAACGCGCATGCGCAAATTGATTTGGTGTTCTTCGTTTTGGTTTACTTCCACTCCAAAACTCAATAGGTTTCGTCCTTGATTTTGCTGATAGGTGTAGTCGCCCCCAAAGCGGGTTTCGGAGCGGTTAAAGAACAAACTCCCGCGGTAATTGTCTACCATTGCTAAAATCAAACTGTCTTGTCCGGGTTCGTAAAAGGGGTTCAATCTGTTGCTATTGCCATCGATTACACTGCGACGGTCGGTGGAAAATGTTCCTTGCAAACTGAATCGACTCACTATTTTTTTACCCCCCTCATCGTTGCCCCAAAGCACCTGAGGGTTGATGAGCAGCATTTGACTGAACTTGTTGAGGTTGGTTCGTACAAAGTCGTCGGTGGGGGTAAAAACGCGGATGAAATTGGCTTCGCCGGGAAAACGTGCGGGTTCAAATTCGTCGAGTTCTTGAACGCCGTTGTTGTTGTAGTCGATCCATACGTGGGTACCCGTTCCCGGTGGCACTTCGATGTAACTAAAAATGCGCCGGGGCTCGGTACCGGATCCCACTTCGTAAAAGGTGGTGGTGGTAATGGCGCTCTTTAAAAAGCGGTGGTTGTAGCGGGTTCGCCCGGTAACTGTTTGTAGCCAGGGACTTTCTTCTGGTAAAATGAGTTTTAGGCGTCGATCGGTGACGTTGAGCTGTAGGTTGCCGCCTCTGCCGATGTTGGCTTCGCCTCTAATCCCGTACCCCCACGCATCGGAGTTTCGTTGCTGAACGCCCATTCGTGCGGTGTCGTCTGTACGAGCAAAGGCAAATAATTCCACCACGTAATCTGTGCTGTCTCCGATGCGAACGTAAGCCGTTCCGTCGTAAAAATTATACGATCCGTCAATGATGTTATCCTCAGGGGTTCTCAAGGTATTGGATTCTATTTCGCTGCGAACACCAAAACCGAAGGACTCACCAAGTCCTAAGAAAATATTGCTCTTTTGGCGATAAAAAGACGACGAGCCAAACATGTCGTCACTTTCCAGTGCACTGGCAGACAACGTCAGTAAACTGTTTTTGTATCGAAGATCGGAAAACAAGTTGTGTTTGATTCCACTGTAGCCGCCATTGGAAAAAAATTGCAGTCCGTATCCGGCTTCTCCGTATTCGGATCGGCTCATTCTAAAATCTACGCCACCGAGCCACTGGTCGGCTTCGTCGTTGGCAACAATGTTCCAGTCGCGTTCAAACTCAATGTTTCGCAATCGCTCAACGGTGGTAAACGAGTGTTCAACCCATTCGAGTCCGGCGGTGCTTTTTACGTCCCACTTCGCTACGGTTGATGTGTTTTTGTAATTGAACTTCAGGGCACTTCCAAGATTCCCTTCGGCACCATCGGGGGCAAAGCGGTTGAGGTCGTTGCGCGACGTAGCCACTTCCAAAGCAATGGCGTTGTTGTCGTTCCAGTTGTATTCTCCGCTGAAGGTTGCGACCTGCAGTTGTTTGGGGGTAACCAACCGTACCACGGGTTCAAACTCCCCCTGCGGCTGACCATTTTCCGGTGCAACCCAACGAAATACCCTGCCATTGGCCAAATTGCGATCCACAACGTAGTTTCCCCGTCCACGCCCCACTCGGGTAAATGTTACGGCAAAGAGCCGATCATCGGGGTTGATGGAATACACGAATACCGAGTCGAACCCCAAGGAGTCGGTCATACGGTAAAGGACGCGATCGGCGGAAAATTCAACTTCGTTGAACGAGGGAAAAACGGCGTCTTCAATGTTGGGGCCAATTTCCGAAAGCGCTTGTTTTTGGTCGTCGGAGAGGGTTTGAAACATCGACTGGTTGGGCGAATCTTGTTCGCTAAACATGTTGAATCCCACCCGCCATTTTTCATTTTTTATTTCGGCACCCCCGTAAAACACAGAGCGGAGGTAATTTTGTTCAACATATTGAAATTCAATAGCAATACGCCGGTCTTTTGTAATCGGTTGTAGGGCGGTAAAGGTCAATTCGCCGGTGTTGTAATCGATGATGTAGTCGTTGTCTTCACCCCGTTCCATCAGTACACCATCGATGTAAACCCGTTCACTACCGGAAATGATGATGATGAACTGTTCGTTGTCATTGCCCACGAGTTTATACGGTCCTTGATTGCCCTCTTCGGCACGAAAGGTATTGCGGGCGAATTTACCTCTGGCCAAGGCGCCATTTACTTCGGCGTTCACCACCGTTCCCTTGTCGTTTAAGGCTTGAGATGTTCGTATTCCACCACCGGAAATGCGCTTGTCAAATCGCAAAAAATAGTCTCTATCGTTGCCAATATTGTAATCACCGGCGGTAATGGTGCCGAAGGTTTCGTTTTCGATTTCTATGAATACCCGGTCAAATTCCCTTACCTGCCTGCTGGCACCGTCGCCTTGTACGGGCAAATTGTTGTCGGTAATGGATGCGCGCAGGTAGGTGCCTTCGCCAATTTCACCCGAAAGCTGAAGGTCGAGGGTGGAGTTGAGAACCGGGTCTTGGGCATTTCCCACACGCACTCCGCGCGAAATGGAACCGGATCGTGTAAGTCCTTGAAACGGCACGATGGTGTTGTCACTGGTTTTTACATCGTACATGCTGCGGTCGTCCAATTCCCCTTCCTGATATAACGTGAGTGGTTTTCTGCGAAACGGCTGAGAGAAATCAAGGGGCAAAACGCGGTAACGCACCACCACCGAATCGCCAATATCGGTGGATAACCAAACCGCATTTTTTGAAAAAATAAAAGCGTAATCGTTGCTGTCTAAAGGCGTACCGTTGGCGGTTGTTGCGGAAAAGTAATCGGGGTGTATGGAAAGTGTATCGAGCACAATGGTATCGCCGGTAGGCCAATGCACGGATTCTCGCCAGGCATCAACCTCCGCATCTTGTGCCCAAGTAAGCAGCGAGGCACACCAAAGAAAAACCACTGTGCCGTATCGCAAAATCTTTGGTTTTCAGAGCAAACTAAACGTGTATGGCGCCACCCAAATTAAGGTGGAATGTGTGTAGTATGTAACGCCGGTAGTTCTAAAATAGTGCGCTCTATTTGATAAACATCACATAGGCCAGTGATAATGTACCAACGGCGAAGCAGTAATAGGCAAAGTATTTTAGGTTGGCGCGTTTTACCAATGCGATCATCCACTTACAGGCCACGATTCCCACGATAAAGGATGTGATGAAACCAATTACCAAAGCTGCAACGGAAACGCTTTCTGTGTTGATGTCGCCTTTCAATAAGCTACGGGTATCCAAAAGCATTTTCCCCAAAATGAGGGGAATCACCATTAGGAAGGAGAATCGCGCCGCTTTCTCTCGGTCGATGCCCAACATCACGGAGGTGGAAATGGTGGCGCCACTTCTAGAAATTCCGGGCAAAATGGCAATGGCCTGAGAAATACCAATGATGATGGCGTGACTGTACTTAACCGGTTTATCTGTTTTACGGGCCTTATCGGCCAAAAACAAAAGTAGTCCAGTGATAAAAAGCATGCTTCCCACAAGAAGAACATTGCCGTTAAAGTAGGCGTCGAATTGATCTTCCAGTAACAGTCCAACAATAGCTGCCGGCACCATGGAAATGATTACGGCAAGGGCAAAGCGGTTGCCGTCGGTCATGGCTTTAGGCGACAAATCAGAGAGAATGGCGCCCACGTCTTTTCTAAATACAACGATGGTGCTTAAGGCCGTTGCGCCGTGAACGATGACCGTAAACAACAGGTTTTCTTCTCCGAGGTCGGACCTCAACAGGGCTTTTCCCAATTCAATGTGGCCGCTGCTGGAAACGGGTAAGAACTCCGTAAGACCTTGAATGATGCCCAAAATGAGCGCATCAATTAAACTCATTTACTTGGATTTATTGGGCGTAAAAATGGCAAAAATCTGAATGACAAACCCAGCGATGATCAACAAGGGCGCCAAGCGAATGCGGTTGTACGAAAATATTTCGGGGTTGTACACATTGGGGTCGTCGGATCCACCCCCGCTCATAATGATGTACCCGATGGCGATGAGGAGTAATCCGGTAATCATGATGAGGTAATTTTTTTTACCAAATACCAAAGTGGTATCACTTTCTTTTTTTTCGCTCATAATCAATAGTATAAATCGTCGGTTTTGAGGTTCAAATATTTTCTGACTGCAAAGAACGTACATATCCAGGAAATAAACACACCCAATACAATGAGGCCCAGAGGAACGATGCCTAAAAATGTCCATTGCTTGTGCAGTTCAAGTTCGGGAATCCAAATGTTGAGGTAGTACAGCGCCAAATAAAGCAGTGCCGTTGCGATGAGTGCTCCGAGTACGCCGTGCAAACTTCCGGTGCGCAGGAAGGGGCGACGGATAAACGAACGCGTTGCGCCAACCAACTGCATGGTTTTAATGATGAATCGACGGGAGTAGATGGCCAATTGGATGCTGCTGTTGATCAGAAAAAAACTGATGATGGTAAGCAGTGCGGCTGCGCCCAATAAAAATAAACTGATGCGCTGCAGGTTGCTGTACACTTTTTCCGCTAAGTCTTCATCGATGAGAATTTCTTGAACCACCTTATCGTCATCGAGTTTCTCCTTAAGCGATTCGAGAAACCCCATTTCTACGTATTCCGCGTCTAAGCGAATGTCGATGGCATCGGTGAGGGGATTGGTGCCGAGGTGTTCGAGAAAGTTTTCGTCCAATTCATTGATGAGCGTTTCAGCCGCTTCCTCTTTACTTACAAAGGTGGTGTTTTTTACACCTTCCAGTGCGGCCACCATTTTGTGGTATTGGCGTACGTTCATGTCGTTGGCTTCATTTTGAATGAGTACGGTTACCGTAAAGTTTTCTTTTACAGTACGCGATAAATTGCCGGCATTGAACATCAACACCGCCAAAAAGCCGAGTAAAAAAAGCACGAGCGATATGCTCAGTACGACGCCAAAGTAGGAAGAACGCAGGCGTCGGCGGTTAAACGATTCAAAACGTTTGGCCATGGTGGTATTAATCTTTTTCCGCCACAAAAGTAGGGGAATTTATTTGACTAATCGCTTAAATATGAACGATTCGTTTTTTAACGATGTTAAGGGCGTGTTTGGTGGGGGTGTTGTTAAGAATTTGTATGTGTTTATGGATGCAATATTCTTCCCAAAACACCTCCTCAATCAACATAATCGCCTTATTGCCGTTACCAATACTATACGTTAAATCATGACAGTCAAAACCTCCGTATTGTGCTCGGTTTGTAATTCTGAAAATCATTCGTTTTACGAGGAAACCAAGGCACTTATGCATAAGCCAAACGATGAACGGTATCGATTTCATCGCTGCAACGACTGCCATACGGTTTTTTTGACCAATCCGGTTGCGGAGAGTAGGCTAGAGGATTATTACACTGAGCACTATCTCCCGTATCGCGGATCTGCACCTTGGGGAAGATTTAGCTCGTTTGTGGATGGGAGTCAGGCGCGATTGGATAGGCGTCGCGTGGATGTTGTGGCGCGGACAGCAAAAACCATCTCTGCACCCATCAATCTTTTGGACGTGGGCTGTGGTAATCCCAGTTTTTTACTTGCGGTAAAGCAAACATTAAACGCCCATTGTACCGGTGTGGACTTCTCGGATAAGGGTTGGGCAGACGAAGCGTATCGGGATTTAAACCTCATCCAAACGCCTTTTGAATCGTTTGAAACCGAGCAGCGTTTTGACGTGATTACGCTTTGGCACTACCTCGAGCACGACTACAATCTATCGAAAACAGCCGATCAATTATACAATTTACTCAAGCCCGGTGGGAAATTGGTGGTGGAGGTTCCCGACTACCAAAGTGCTTCCGCGCGACTGCAAAAAGCCAATTGGCAAGGTTGGCACTCGCCACGACACATGACATTGTTTAGTAAAAAAGGGTTTCAAATACTATTCCCACAGTCCAAATGGACCATCCGCAAACGATTGCGTTACGGAACGTTAGACGCATTCACCTTGTGGTGGTTGGGGGTTATGGAAAAGAAAGGCGTCAATTGGACGGGCTCAATGGAGGATGAGTTTTGGCCGTTGGTGGGCTTAAAAGTGGCTACGTTTCCGTTGTTTTTATTTGAACGTCTCGTTCCGATGGGCGTCCAGCTTTTGGTGATTGAGAAAACCGTGGATTAAATAAAACAGCACACTTAAAAAAGCAGCTAAGTCGACGGTTACAACTCGTAATCTGCAAGAGTGCGCTAATGATTTTGGAAATGATGTTATGGCAATTGGCCATGTACATCACGTTTACTCACCTTTTACCACTCTAGGAACTTTTATGTAGTCGGTGTCGTGGTCGGGGGCGTTTTTAAGGGCATCTTGTTGACTGGTTTCCTTTCCTAGTTTGTCTTCCCGCAGCGCATTTTTTCGGTCGCTGATGTAAACCAAAGCGTCTTCATTTTCAAGATCCAATTCGCCTACTTTTTCTACAAAGTGCAGGATTTTATTGAAATCGCTCAACATGCTCTTTTTTTCTTCTTCACTGAGCTCAATGCGTGCGAGGTGGGCTATTTTTTCCAGTTCTTTTAGGGAGACGTCCATATCGATTAATTTACAGCAAAAGTACGTCAGCGGACAGACATGGCGCGAAGCTGTTCGTATTTCTCATTCCAAAAGTAATGCAGTGCAGTGGCGGTCTCTTTGGGCATTTCCCACGGAGCCATGTGTGCCGTTGGAAACCAAACACCGGTCACAAATTCGGCCTGCATTTGTTCGGCTGTGTCTTGCGAACGAATAACCGTGTCGTTTACACCGGCCAGTATGAGAATTGGGTAAGGTGCAAAGTGGAGAATGGCTTCGCGGTCTTCGCGGATTTTCATTCCCTCTAAGGTGGCAGCTACGGCACCGGCTTCCATGGTAATGGCTTGGGAAATCAGTTTGGCAATTCCCTTGTGGTTGTTGCGGCGCGCCTTATCGGAAAACAACATGGGAACGGCGTGTTGTATGAATCCCTTGCAGTCGCGTTTAACCACTGCTACGGCGCGATCTCTATCGCGCTGCTTTTCCGGCCAGTCGGCGCGCGAGGTGCTGTGAATCAATGATAATGAGCGCAGTTGGTCGGGATTGCGTTCGGCAAATGCCAGCGCAACATAACCGCCCATGCTGTGCCCTACGAAGTGTGCTTTGCGCAGTTTAAGCGCTTTAAAAACAGCTTCTACGGCTTCGGCCATTTCATCCATACGGTAGATGTAGCCAATGCCTCCAGATTTTCCGTGGCCGAATAAGTCAATGCAAATCAATCGGTAACGCTTGGGCAAATACCGCTTGAGCGATTGCCACATCCGCACATCTTCTAAGAATCCGTGCAGCAAAAAAACCGCAGGACCACTTCCTTGGTCGGTGTAGTGAATGTGCGTGGATTTAAACGAAAGGGTGTGGTGCGTAATCATGGCGCAAATGTATGACGACAACGGATGTTTTCATACCTCAAAAACAGCTGCTGCGTGCATAGTAAACGCGTAGCATTGGCGAACACCTGCGATTGTGAGAAATTAGGAAATCGTACCCTGAGAAGGTGGTTGCGACTCAATACGGGCAATACACCTGCCGCTATGATTCAAACGAAACAATGACCCCTCCGCGAATCCACAATCCGGGCAGCTGAATGCCGCCGCGATCAAATACGGGTTGCTGGTTGAAGAGATTAGAGCCTTCCAGGTAAACATTGTAGCGTTTGATTTCGCTGCTGATGCGCATTGAGGTCATCCATATATGCGGGTAAGCTTCTGTAGCGCCAGTGGCGTCGGTAAAGGTACCGCGTCGATCTTGCCACGTCATACGGGCATTGTAGCGCAAAAAACCAACGTTGCCCTGAAGACCGAGATTAAACTTATTGCGCAAGAAGTCGAGCGTGTACGTCGATTCAAACGCAAAATCGTCTTGCGGACTTTCTTGCCAGCTGTACGAAAGTAACAGGCGTTCCAACGGTTTTTCGGTGCCAAATACAAACTGTTGTGATATTTCCAATCCGTAAATATCCAAGCTATTGATGTTTTCCGCGTAAACAATATCGTCTCCCGGAAAACGCACCCAATCGATTAAATCCCTGCCCTGCCGGTAAAATACCGCAGTACTGAACTTGCTTTTTGCGTTAAAGTGACGGAGCCCCAACTCAAACTGATCGGAGTATTCCGGTTGCAGGTCGATGCTTCCTTGCGCTCCTCCCACACTGTAGTACAAATCTGTGTAGGTGGGCAATCGAAACGCTCGGTTTGCACCCGCAAAAATCAAAGCGTTAGCATTGACCTGGTAACTTAGTTCTGCACCCGGCATCCACGCATTGCCAAAATCGATATTGTGATTGAACAGCACGCCGGTTTGAACGGTCACACGTCCGCGTTTGATGGTATATTCACCGTATCCGCTCGCGTTGTGCCGATCGGCAAAGCGCGTGTACATTCCTCGTGGGTGATTGCGCACGTCTACAGGGTCTTCGATGGGTTCGCCAAGTGCATTAGATAAGATGCTCTCGTAGCGATAGTCGATGCCAAAGGATACGGTTTGCCCGTTGCTCAACGCCATTTGCAAACGGGTTTCTGCTCCCGCTGTTCTGCTGCGGTGGTAGTTGTGGTCGTTGTACCAAGACATGGCCGTGTCGCCGTTTTTGATGAACAAACCGTTGTTGTACTGGTAAAAACCGGGAGCTTCGCGGTACAACTCAAATCGGTCGTGGTGCTGACGTGCATAAGCGCGGGTCTCAATCAACGTGTTTTTGGAAATGCGACGCGCATAATTAATGTGTACTTGCAGACCTCTTATTGCTTCAAATTGCTCGGGAAAATTAAAGGAGTAAAAGTTTTGTGCGCCAAATGCCCGACTTGTGTAGCCCACTAAGGCGTTCAATCGGTGTCCATTTTTTTGGTAAAACCCCGTAGCGTTAATGGTACTGCTTCGAAAGTCGGTATTGGGCATAAACCCATTGTGCTGCAATTGCTGTCCGTTGACCCCAAAGCCATAATGTTCGCTGCCAAACTGCTGGTTGAATCTGCCGCCAACGAGATCATTTTGGCCGTAGAAGGCTTCCACACTTCCGCGGTTTTTTCCGTCCTTTTTGGTGATGATGTTGATGGCGCCCGTCATGGCGCCTGGTCCCAGAGAACGAGATGCCCCACCGGGAATGATTTCAATGCGTTCAATTTGTGTGTGGTGGATGGGCAGGTTCATGTTGTGGTGCCCCGTTTGAACGTCATTTACGCGTACACCATCGATGAGAATGAGGGTTTGGTCAAATGTTCCTCCGCGCATGCTTACATCAGTTTGCGCATCGAAGGGGCCGCGTTGACGAACATCTACCCCCATGGCGTATTCCAAGATTTCTGTAATCGATTGTGCAGCCGAAGACTCAACCTCCGCGCGGTCTATCACAATCATGTGGCGTGTAGATGCTTGCTGTCGTTCTTCGGCTTCGCTCAGTCCACGTACTTCCACCGGACGCAGGTTTTCCTGAGCAAAAAGTGCGTTGGAAACAATAAACATGATGACAAGTACAATTTGTGCACAGCGCATAATGACGGTTTTTGGGCGGCCGCAAAAGTAATTGTAAAATGGTACTCAACGCGTCAAAGTACGATTTGCAACGATATGCGTTGAAGTGGTAAAGTGGGTAGTATGTAAAACGCTCAACAATGAAGGTAAATCAATGTAAAAGTCAATCTTTGAAATGACGTACTTACTCTTCCGGAAGGTCTTTAATAGCGATGTACATCAGACCATCCAGGCAATTATTGAACGTCGGATCAATATTGAAGGCTACGAGACGAGCGTTTTGTTTGAGGTACTTTTTTAGTAATATAGGAACGTGCAATCCGTCTGGTTGCTGCTGCGCAATTAATTTGTCGAGTGCTTTAATGTTGTTTTGAATGCCGTCAATTTCTCGTTTTAGTGCACGCAGATTGCCACGCAATGTGAATGGTTTTCTTGGATGTATGTGTTGGCTTAAAACATTGTCAAAGTAATAGCGGCGAAGAAAAGAAATCATGATGCTCTTCGATCGTTTGTTGAATGCGTTACTTATGCTTACGCAGCCAAACATATAATCGTGACCCTCTTCGATTTTGGCAACCTCTCGAATGCCTTTCCAAAGCAAGAATAATGGAAGTGGCTTTTGTTGATATTCAGGGCACACAAACGCTCTGCCCAACTCTAAACCACGCGCTAAAATATGATGTGCGGGTTTTTCGACTACAAACATTGAGGCAACATAAAATCCTGAAAGTCCATATTGCTGGTAAATGTTTTTGCCCAATCCGATTCGATAACCTCCGGCTATTGTGTTTTGTTGTTTATCCCACAAAAAGAGTTGATGATAGTATGCATCGTAACGGTCAATGTCCATGTTTTTCTGTGTTCCTTCTCCAATTGCTCGAAATGCGATTTCACGCAAACGTGCAATTTCAAGCATGATGTTAGGGAGGTGCTTTGAAGGAGAAAAATAAACGACGTATTGGGCTGTTTCGAGAACCTTTGCATTGATTGCGTTGAGGTGTTTAATTTCCGCCATCATTTCGACTTTACTCCTCGGAGGAGCAATCGGTTGCATGCGTTTTTTGCGTTTTAGCGAGCCTAAGCGAAAGGAAATGACATCACGAGCTGTGCGAATCATGGTGGGTTTTTAGGTTTGATAACTAAGGATTAAGATCCTGACTTCTTTAAAATTTGAGTCATATCTACTACGTTGTTTACATCGTTTTCAGATCTGTAACGGAAAAGTGTCCACTTACCGTTGACGTGCTCTAATGCACTCAGATTTTCTACCCAATCACCGGAATTCAAATACGTACACACACCTTTTTTCTTTGTAATGATGCGCATTTGTGGCTGATGAATATGGCCACAAATAACAAAATCGTATCCATTCTCAATGGCCATATCTGATGCAACATCTTCAAAATCTTGGATGTATTTTACAGCTGATTTTACTCCTCTTTTTACCGCCGCTGAGATTGAGTAAGGTTCACGTCCCATTTTTTTCAACCCCCAATTAATCATTCTGTTGATTAAAATAAGAACGTCGTACCCCCAGCCGCCAAGCTTGGCCAGCCAACGTGCATTCTGAATAGATGCATCGAACACATCTCCGTGGAAAAACCAAGCTTTTTTGTCCTCAATATTCAGTACAAGTTTATCAACTAACGCTACATTATTCATGTGAAAATCGCTGAACCGTCTAAGTAAATCATCGTGATTTCCCGTTACATAATACACTTTCGTGCCCGATGCTGCCAATGCCAAAATGGTTTTTAATACGTTTAAGTGACTAGATGGAAAAAATCGCTTGCGAAATTGCCAAATATCTACAATGTCACCATTTAGAACCAGAATTCGTGGAGCGATGGATTCGAGGTATTCTGTAAGCTCATTAGCATGACATCCATACGTTCCCAAATGCACATCGGAAATGACAACAATATCAACTGGTCGTTTCATTTTCGTTTGGTTGAGGGTTTACTTGATGGTTGCGCGTACGCGCAACCATATCATTTTGTATTTCCCTGAGGGTATAGGGTCATTTGTGAATGCCATAATCGAATTCATATCATTTACAAATAAATATTCATCAAGTGACCCTATGATTACCGATAAATCATATTAGTGTGACGATATGACGTATTTGTGTTAACATAGTAATACTGCAAAATCAAAATAAATTCGTACCTTCGCCATTGCACTCAAACGAAAGAATTGCTCAATGGACAAGCACATACATCAGCTCCTTCACATACACGAATGCGTTGTCATTCCGAATTTTGGTGCCTTTGTGTTGCGGTACTACCCTGCTGAACTACAAGAGGGTACCTTGATGTTTCGCCCGCCTTCACGCCGGGTGTGTTTTCAACCCGGTCTTACCGTAAGCGATGGAATACTCACCCATTATCTCGCCCGTAAAATGGCGATGTCGTACCGCGATGCCGAAGCATTCATCGCGCAACAGGTGCGTGAATGGAAGCAAAAATTGCGTTCGGGGCACAGCATTGCCCTAAGTGGCATCGGTAAAGTTTATCAAGTGCCCGGTGGCGGATTGGAGTTTTTCCCCGAATTAAATACCAATTTTTTACGCGAAAGCTACGGATTACCCATCATTAGAGTAACCGAGAAAAAAGTGGAAAAACCCGTTGCTAAGAAAACGCGTAAACGTTCTCTTTCCAACCCAACACCAACTCAAGAAGAAGCCGCTATTTTTGCGCCTTGGTTGCGCCGTGTTGCAGCCGTTGCACTACCCGCAGCTTTGGCGTTTAATATGGTTTCTACCTCACGTACCGTTAGCGATTACGAAACGAGTATGGTGCACATGGACTGGATCCCCAAAACCGATATCGTCGATGTTCGTGCCAACGAAACTGCCTTGGAGTCGAAAACGCTAAAACGTGATCTGGCTGATGATGCCGTCGTTATAGATGATGAACGAGCAGAAAAAGAATTGGTGAGAGCTGTTGCTGCTAAAAAAGCTACCCCGGCTGCCCACATTATTGTCGGTGCGTTTTCCAATCGTAACAATGCCGAACGCTACGTTTCACAATTGCGTGCTCAGGGCTTTAACAACGCGCAAACGGCCGGTACTACCGGTAATCTTGTGCGCGTTTCCGCAGGTGCTTACAGCAGTACCGACGACGCTCGTGCAGCGCTCGACGACATTCGCAAAAAAATAAACAGTGGAGCTTGGGTGTACTCGGTTGAACACTAATTTACATCAATACGGTACGTTGGCTCATTTCGTTCTGGATAGCGTCAACGCCAAACACATATTTTATGACCTCAAAACCCGTCTCGGACTCCCTTACCATTATGACGGAGATCGTACTGCCAAACGATACCAACAATCTTAAAAATCTATTTGGAGGCCAACTTTTGTCGTGGATGGACCGATGTGCGGCCATTTCGGCTCATCGCCATTGTGGCCGAATTGTAGTAACGGCATCGGTTAACAACGTTAGCTTTCAACGCCCCATTGCCGAAGGATCCATTGTGACGCTGGAAGCACGGGTATCGCGTACGTTTAGCTCCTCCCTCGAGGTTTTCGTAGACGTATTTCTCGAAGCCAACAACAAAGGAAAACGGTTGCGCGCCAATGAGGCCATATACACCTTTGTAGCGGTCGATCAATTGGGGAATCCCATCCAAGTGCCGCCGGTAACTCCGGAAACAGAAATCGAGAAAAAACGCTACGATGGTGCACTGCGTCGCAAGCAGCTGGCGTTGATTCTTGCCGGAAAGCTCGACCCCAACGAAGCGACCGAATTACGCGCGCTTTTTTACCCCGATGAAGACCAAAAAAATCCCTCATGAACGATCAACGCCATACACTCATACTCGGAAGTGGCGGGCGCGAACACGCCCTTGCACATCAGTTAGCACAATCCGAGCACGTCGGTAATTTATACATTGCCCCGGGAAACGGCGGTACGCTTAATCGCGCTACCAATCTCCCCGACGTATCACCCAACAATGTCAACCAAGTGGCTGATGCCATTGAAAAGCACGACATAGGTTTATTGGTAGTGGGGCCGGAAGATCCCCTGGTAAACGGCATTCGCGATGAATTGGCACAGCGCTTTCCTCATTTGGCAATCGTTGGTCCGGGTAAACATGGAGCCCAACTCGAAGGAAGTAAGGATTTTGCCAAGCAGTTTATGGCTCGCCACGGCATTCCCACGGCGGCTTATAAAACCTTCACCAACGCAAAAGACGCGCAGGCATACATTGACAAAATCAGTGGACCTTACGTGCTCAAAGCCGACGGGTTGGCGGCCGGTAAAGGCGTATTGATCATCAACAACGCTGAAGAGGCCAAGTCGGCCGTTGTCGATATGCTCGAAGGCGATAAATTTGGAGAAGCCGGTCACCGCTTGGTAATCGAAGCATTTCTTGACGGCATCGAATTCAGTGTATTTGCAGCCGTTGACGGTAAATCGCACGTGCTGCTTCCCACCGCCAAGGACTACAAGCGCATTGGCGAAGGGGATACCGGTCTCAACACCGGTGGTATGGGCGCAGTTTCTCCGCCCCCTTTTGTAGACGACGCGCTGATGATCAAGGTCGAAGAGCGCATCGTAAAACCAACGGTTGAGGGTTTACAAGCCGAAGGCATTGACTACCGTGGGTTTGTCTTTTTCGGGCTCATCAATGTGGGTGGCGATCCGTTTGTGATTGAGTACAACTGCCGTTTGGGCGACCCCGAAACCGAAGTCGTGCTCCCGCGCATCAACAGCGATTTCGGCGAACTTTGTCTGGGCATTCACAACCAAACATTGCACAATTACGAGATTGATATTCTACCGGAATCCGCTGCTACCGTAATGGTGGTGAGCGGAGGTTACCCCGAAGCCTACGAGAAAGGAAAAGAAATCAGCGGATTGAATCAAGTCCACGACGACATCATGATTTTTCATGCCGGCACAGCGAGAGACGGCGATAAACTGCGCACAAACGGCGGCAGGGTAATGGCGTTTACCGCCATAGACGACCACTACCAACGCGCCTTGATGCACGCGTACAACGCCATTGACAAGGTGTGTTTTGAAGGCATATATTTCAGAAAAGACATCGGATTTGACCTGCCCTAAAAAAATCCAACAATTGGTTGTTCATTTCTCGCAAAGCAACGTATATTTGCACCCCTAAAAATTGAACCTAAGACCATTGGCAGCTGCAATGCGCCAATACGTTAAATACAAATACCATGAAAAAAGGCATTCATCCCGAAAACTACCGTCCCGTTGCATTCAAAGATATGGGTACCGGTGATGTGATCATCTCGCGTTCTTGCGCCGAGACCAAAGACAAAATTGAAGTAGAAGGAGTAGAGTACCCCTTGGTGAAAATGGAAATTTCTTCTTTTTCTCATCCTTACTACACCGGAAAAATGAAGTTGGTAGATACCACTGGTCGTGTTGACAAGTTCCGCAACCGTTACAAAAAATTCCAAAAGTAAGTTCATCAATTACGTTTTGGTAACAACAAAAAACCGTGCGACTTTCGCGCGGTTTTTTTTTACCTTCGTGGCAAATATTTTCTGTATGTTTAAAACCATCGTTTTCGTAGAAGGTGCCGAAACCGAACACCTCTATCCACTTACACTTACGCGCCCGGTAGGGGAGTTGCGCTGTGGCATCCGCACGCTCAGCGAAAAATGGCGCGGCGTGTTCCCCGATTGTCATACCGGCTATCAAACGCGCCAGCACCTGCAAGTAAAATATCCCGAGCCCGAAGGCGATCGAGACGTTCTTTTTCTCAACCCATCCTTTTTGCCAAGTGACGCACTGGCCGAGGCTGTACGAAAGCTAAAACCCAATGAAGGGTTGTTCAAAGACGGCGAACCCATCGCCGTACGTGGACGTAAAACGCCCGAAACGGAACACCAGTATACGGGTGAGGTGACGCGCATTTTTCACCCCTGGGATTTGTTCTCGCGTAATGGCGAAGCAATGGCTTACGATTTTGCGGCGCTTACACGAGGGCGCACATCGGCAGCACTGCCGAGCAGCTGCACGGTTATCGGTGACGACATCTTTGTAGAAGAAGGTGTGGACGCAGAATGTGCCACCTTTAACACCAAAAGTGGTCCCATTTACTTAGATCGAAACAGCACCGTTATGGAAGGGTGTAACGTACGTGGAGGGTTTTATCTCGGAGAGCATTCAACCCTTAAAATGGGTGCAAAAATATACGGTCCTACCACCATTGGTCCGCACTGTAAAGTAGGCGGAGAGGTCAACAACTCCGTTGTACAAGGGTATTCCAATAAAGGTCACGAAGGTTTTTTGGGAAACTCTGTATTGGGCGAATGGTGCAACATTGGCGCCGACTCCAACAACTCCAATCTCAAAAACAACTACGCCGATGTACGCGTGTGGTCTATGGCCAAGAAGACATTCGTGAAAACCGGATTACAATTCTGCGGGCTCATCATGGGCGATCACTCCAAGTGCGGCATCAATACCATGTTCAATACCGGTACCGTTGTGGGCGTGAGCGCCAACATCTTTGGCAGTGGCTTTCCGCGTAACTATATCCCATCGTTTAGCTGGGGTGGAGCTGCAGGATTCAGTGAATACAAAATGGATAAAGCCCTCGAAACAGCCGCCCTGGTCATGGAGCGTCGCAGCATCGATCTCGACGAAACCGAGAAAGCCATTTTACGGTGGGTAAAAGACAATCACGGCGGTGTTTAGTTTACCCTGATATTTTATTACCACCCTTGCGTAAAACCACGATGCACACCAATACACTAAAAGGAGCGCTGTAGCGTTAAACCTTTATTACGTATGACCTTGACGATTATATTTGTGGCATGATAAACCGTTTACGCCTTTTGCTGATTCTTATTGCGTTTGTGCCGAGCATCGCCAAAGCACAGGTGGGCGGTAGATCCGTTTACAATTTTCTCACAGTTACCCCGGAGGCACGGGCGGCAGCATTGGCGGGTAAGAATTACGCACACAACGACAGTACGTTGGAGTTTGCCATTTACAATCCTGCCCTCATCAACGAAAGCATGCACGGACAGGTGAGTCTCAATGCGGTGTCGCATCCCTCCGGCATTTTCTTTGGCAGTACCCGCTACGCCCATTCATTTGAAAACGCCGGAACCTTTACCGCCGGTGTGCTCATCGCTGATTACGGTACGTTTGACGGTCGCGATCCCTTTGGGGTGCAAACGGGCGATTTTGGTGCTACCGACTTAGCCATACAGTTTGGTTACGCCTACGCCATAGACGAAAATTGGCGTCTAGGCGCAAACGTGCACATCATCAACTCCGCCTACGAACGGTACAGCTCGTTTGGTTTAGCAACCGATTTGGCTGTGCTCTATACCATACCCGATAAGCGTTTCGACGTTGCCTTGGTTGCTCACCACCTGGGAGCCGAACTCAACTCCTACAGCGGAGAGCGCGGCTCGTTGCCGTTTAACCTCAGTCTTACCGTAAGCAATCGCTTTGAACACCTCCCGTTCCGCTGGTTCATCACCGCCGATAACCTTCATACCCCCGATGTGAGTTTTGTGAATCCCGCTAACGCCACCCGTGATCCGTCTACCAATCTTCGTGTGGATGAAGATATTTCTGTGCTCAACCGCGTCGCTCGGCACTTTTCTTTTGGTGCTGAACTGGCTCCCTCCAAGGGCTTTCACGTAGGTGTGGCTTACGATTTAAGACGTGCCAATGAAATGCGCACCGCAGCTTTCCGCTCATCGGCCGGATTGAGTTTTGGATTGGGCTTTAAGGTCAAAAAAGTAAAATTCGATTACGCCCGAAACATCATGCACATTGCAGGGGCATCCAATCTATTCACCATCAATATTCTGCTCAACCAAAAGGACAGCTAACGTGACCAACCCCAACATCATCGTGGCCATTGACGGCTACTCCAGCACCGG
>SKIJ01000107.1 GCA_007116495.1 Cryomorphaceae bacterium
ACCGGCCTCGATTCGGAGAATCATCGAAGCGGAAACATAACCGTTCCTGCAGGCAGCGACGTAAGCTGGGTATTAGAGACCAAGCATACCGAGCAGGTTATTATGCAACGCAACAGCAATGAAGACACGCTTCTCACTACGGGCAACAATCATCAATTTCAAGCACAAATAACCGAAGCCGGAGATTACTCCTTCTTACTGGTAAATCCGAAACAAAATTTAACTGTAGAACAGCCTTACGCCATACAAATCATTGCCGACCGCGCACCATCGTTAGACATTGATTGGCTCAACTCCGAAGATGCCCCTGATTTTGCATCGGCATACGGCAGTGCAGCTGATGATTATGGCATACATCAAATCAGAATGGAGTACAACAATGGCGATGGATACAAAACGCTGGAATCCATACCCGGCAACAACCAGCGTAGCACCTCCATACGCATGAGCGTTGACCTCAAAGACGACCGCTTCCCGGAAGGTCAGGACGTTTCCTTTCGCATTGCAGTTACAGACAACAACGCTTCGGGTAAAAAGACATCTTACAGCGAACCGTTTACGCTTAGAAAAGCCAGTAAACGCGAGCGCGAAGAAAAACGAAAAGCCGCCATTTCTAAAAGCAACAATGCTGTTCAGCAATTTTCCGAAGAGCGCCGCAAACAGCGCGAGGAAAGTCAACAGCTCATGGATAAACGCAAGTCCGGAGATCCCATGCAGTTTAGAGATGAAGAACAACTGCGAGACCTGATGCGCGAACAGCAGAAATCGTTGGAAGAGACCATCGATGCACTTGAAGAATTACAGAAAGAGCTTGAGAACTCCGACGACCCAAACGATCGCGAAATGGCTGAGCGTGTAGAAGAACAAAAAAATGAATTGGAGAAACTACGGGATGAAATTAAAGACCTTTTAGACAAGAACAAACCCGAGGAGCTACTGAAGAAAGCGGAGGAAATACAGGATAAAATGGACGAGCGCCAACGCGAACTCAAAACCGAACAAATGCAAATGGAACGCATGCAAAAAATGCGTGACATGCTTGAGCGCATTGACGAAATGCGCCAAATGGCGGAAGATATGGAGAGCATTGGTGACGACGAGGAGTCGATTGAAGAAATGGAAGATCGCCTGGAAAAGTGGGAGCAAGATACGGAAAAATCCTTGGAAAATTTTCCGGAAATGGAAGACATCCTCAACGACAAAAACATCGATGACCTGAAGGAAGACATCAAAAACGAATTGGAGAAGAGTAAAAGCGAATCCGATCAAAAGCAAAAAGAGCAATCTAAGAGTAAAGCCCAGAAAAAAATGGAGCAAATGCAGCAGAAAATGATGGATGCATTTATGGAGACTCAGCAAGCCGACGCTGAAGAAAACATGGAAGACCTGCGACAACTGCTTAAAAATCTTCTGATCTTATCGTTTGAACAAGAAGGGGTTTCGGTGGATGCTGTGGGCACGCAGGCTAAAGCGTCGCTGCTAAGCGACGTCGTTCGCAGACAACAAAAAATGGAATTAGCCAGCAATCACGTATTGGACAGTCTTTACGCACTGGCAGAACGCGTTCCCGAAATCAATTCCAAAATTCGCAACGAGGCGCGTGCCATGGTTGACCGAATGAATCAGGGTAAAAGCGAATTAAAGAACGACAAACTAAGAGCTTTTGGCGGACACATGCAAGGCGCCATGGAACACTCAAATGAACTCGCTTTACTATTGGATGCCATTTTACAGCAAATGATGGAAGACATGAGCTCCAGCATGCCCGGGGAACAGAACTGTCAAAAACCCGGTGAAGGTCAACCCGACATAAGCGACTTACTTGATGAACAAAAAGGTATGGGGCAAGAAATGGGACAAGACGAAGAAGGTTCACAAGACGGTGACGAAGGTGAAGACGGCAAAGACCAAAATCAAGGACAATCAGGTGAGTCCGACGGCGAATCAGACGATGGCGAACAGGCCGAGGCTGCACGCCGTTTACAGATGATGATGCGTCAAGAGCAAATACGACGCAACTTGTCTGAACTAATGGAAGAAAAAGGCATGGGAGACCAAGGCAAAGAGCTTGAAGAGCTTATGGAAGAACAAGAACGCGACATCATACTCGGAAAATCCAAAGACGAGCTTTTGATGCGGCAAAAAGAAATTGAAATACGTCTGCTTGAATTAGAAAAAGCCATGCGCGAGCAAGAGGAAGACGAACAGCGCCAGGCCGAAACCGCCGACGAAGTACCTATGCCCCAAAACCCACACGAAGAGTACCTCCGCCAAAAATTAGAGGAAATAGAACGCATTCAACGATCGCCGTTTCGTTTTACCCCTTACTACGAGGAGCGGAGAAGGCGGTTGGTACAGTGATGTTTGATTTCGGATTTTTTGTTGGTACGTGCGTTTTCGTTTTAATACATGGCCATTGTAGAGACGCAATTTATTGCGTCTAATTTTTATTGCGTCTAGTTTTCATTGCGTCTAATGCATGATGCCGCATGTAGAGACGCGCGGCCGTGCGTCTTTTCAATCACCAACAATTGTCCAATACCCCGCCATTACCCCGTTGGGGTGACCGTTATTGCGTGATATATATACATTACCGTTGAAATCATCCACACCCCTACGGGGTTGGTATGCTGGTGGAAGTTGCGCCATTGTGCTATAGTCATCTACACCCCTACGGGGTTTGCTGCTGTCTGTTGCCTGCCGTCTGGTTGCATCAATCGTAATGAATAATCTATCGTTTTATATACATGCCTCGGCACGGTACAAAACGAGTCATGTCTGCAACTAAAGTTCACGCCCCCGACAACCGACACCAGACAAGCTGCTAAACGGATCGTATTAAAACCAATCGTGCAACCAAACCTCCTCACTTCCTCACCCTCCAAACCTCTCATTACCCGCTACCATGTCCTGATCCTCTGAGCGCGCGAAGCGCATCTGTGCGTGTGACAGCGCATCTGTGCGTGTGACAGCACATCTAATCGACCACCAGGCCATCCGTACGCGTGCTTAGCATAAAATCGACTTATAATTCAAGTTAACAGGCCGTATTTGCATAAAAATCCCATAGTTTTGCAACCAAATTTTACATTCTTCACTTTACATTCTACATTTTTTAATCATGCCCACCTACACCTCCCGCGAAGAAGCCCTGCAACACATTAAATCCGGCGACCGGGTATTCCTTCACGGTTCGGCCGCAACACCGGCATTTTTGTTGAACGGCTTGGTCAAACGAGCCGATGAGCTTCGACGGGTAGAGCTTATCAGCATCAGTACGTTTGGCGATTTGGAAATTACCAAACCGGAGTATGCCGACAGTTTTTTCTTCAACGCTTTATTCGTATCGGCCAATATCCGTCAGGCGGTGAATGAAGGTCGCGGCGATTACATCCCGGTTTTCTTAAGTGAAATTCCGCGATTATTTGAATCTGGTTTATTACCGGTAGACATCGCCCTGTTGCACGTATCCCCTCCCGATGTTCACGGTTATTGCTCGCTTGGCACTTCGGTAGACGTGGCGCGTGCGGCTTTAACGCATGCAAAATACGTTATAGCACAAGTAAACCCGCAAATGCCACGTACCCATGGCGACGGACTCATTCACATCAACGAAATCAATGCCTTGGTGTCGTGTGATGAAAAGCTGCCCGAGGTGTCTTACGGTGCCAATCTATCGGAAAAAGAACTGCGCATTGGCCGGTATTGCGCGGAGTTGATTGAAGATGGTGCGACCCTGCAAATGGGGATCGGCGCCATCCCCGATGCGGTGTTGAGTTGCTTGCACAACCACAAAGATTTAGGGGTGCATACAGAGATGTTTTCCGATGGATTGCTACCATTGATAGAAAATGGCGTTGTTACCAATAAGTACAAAAAGCGACACCCCGGGAAAATCATCACTGCTTTTGCCGCCGGTACGCGCAAGTTATACGATTTTGTAGACGACAACCCAATGGTGAATTTTTTATCTGCTGCCTACGTCAATGATTCTGCTGTAATACGCAAAAATCAAAAAGTAGTGGCCGTTAATAGTGCCATCGAAATAGATCTGTTTGGACAAGTCGCAGCCGACACCATAGGTGAACACCAGTTCTCCGGAGTTGGCGGACAAATGGATTTCATTCGCGGTGCAGCCTTATCCGATGGCGGAAAACCAATCATTGCGATGAGCAGTACAACCAATAGAGGATCTTCGAAAATTGTACCTTATCTTAAATCGGGGTCTGCGGTGGTAACCACCAGAGCACACGTGCACTACATCGTAACCGAATACGGAGTTGCTCACCTATTTGGGAAAAATTTGCGTCAGCGAGCCGAAGCACTAAGAGATATCGCCCACCCGGATCACCGAGAAGAAATAGATCGCGAAATATTTAGACGATTTAACGGCTAGCAAAAAACTGTTTAACTCCACGTTTTGCGCACTCATAAATGGCTTTACACTACTTCTTAGTGCCGTTTAGAGCATGTTAATGCTATCAGTGCCGCAAGCCTTACTCTCAAACGATTTTGGTCCGGCAAATGTGACGTTAAAGATTAACCCTCTTTATAGATGATTTTGAAACCATCAGGCTTTACAATTAAAGCATTTGACAAGCAGTTGTGTGGCAAGCATGCCAACGTGTTTTAAAAATAACCCTAGAAAACCATTTTTTAAAGTGAACCATCCGCTTTTCAAAGGACGTTATCCACAATAGGTGTGTATTAATATTCCCAAATAGGGAATAAAAGTGGGGTTTAACGCGAGTTATCAACAATACCAAACCCTTAGAAAAATCACAAGGGTGCGCTTTTGTTAATAACTACAATTTATTGTGAAAAATTATCGTCTTGCACCCACTTCTTTTTTTAGCACCTTTGAAACATCAAAAAACCGAAAAACCGTTTACCGACATATATTTTTAACTTAAAACGAATGATTATGAACGAAGGCAAAGCAATGGAACCCATCCTCAGCGAAAATAAGAATAGATTTGTACTATTCCCCATTCAGCACCACGATATTTGGGAATTTTACAAAAAACAAGAAGCTAGTTTTTGGACGGCTGAAGAGATCGACCTGCATCAAGATATGTCGGACTGGGAGAACAAGCTCAACGACGATGAACGTTATTTCATCAAACACATTTTGGCCTTTTTTGCTGCCTCAGACGGCATCGTTAACGAAAACCTCGCGGAGAACTTTGTCAACGAAGTACAATACACCGAAGCCAAGTTTTTCTACGGTTTTCAAATCATGATGGAGAACATCCACTCAGAGACTTACTCATTATTGATTGACACCTACATAAAGGACAAAGAAGACGCAACGAGATTATTCAACGCCATTGAGAACTTCCCGGCCATTAAAAAGAAAGCCGACTGGGCACTTCGTTGGATCGAGTCGCCTTCATTTGCCGAGCGCTTAATCGCCTTTGCTGCGGTAGAAGGTATTTTCTTCAGCGGATCCTTCTGCTCCATTTTCTGGTTGAAAAAGCGCGGACTCATGCCCGGACTTACCTTCTCCAATGAGTTGATCTCCCGTGACGAAGGTCTACACTGTGATTTTGCCGTGCACCTACACAATAACCACCTCGTTAACAAGGTGCCCAAAGACCGCATCCGCCAAATCATCATTGAAGCGTTGGACATCGAGCGTGAGTTTATCACCGAAAGCTTACCGGTAAAACTCATCGGCATGAATTCCGATTTGATGACCCAGTACCTCGAGTTTGTTACCGACCGCTTGTTGGTAGAGCTTGAATGCGAGAAAGAATACAACGTAGAGAACCCGTTCGACTTTATGGAAATGATTTCTCTACAAGGAAAAACCAACTTCTTCGAAAAGCGTGTTGGCGAATACAAAAAAGCGTTTGTTAAAACCGGGAATACCGACAAACCCGAAGAGAAGTCCAACACCTTCAGCTTCGACGACGACTTTTAACCAAACCCACACCCTATTGCTAACATTTAACCCTATAACGCCATGTTTGTAGTCAAAAGAGACGGTCGCAAAGAGCCCGTAAAATTCGATAAAATCACCGCCAGGATAGAAAAACTATGCTACGGTCTGAGTGAAATTGTAAACCCCACCACCGTGGCCGTGAAGGTCATTGAAGGGATTTACGACGGTGTATCCACCACCGAACTCGACAGTTTGGCCGCAGAAATCAGCGCCAGCATGACCACGCGCCACCCGGATTACGCCAAGTTGGCCGCGCGTATTGCTGTGTCGAACCTGCACAAAAACACCGAGAAGTCGTTTACGGACACCATGCGTATGTTACACACGTACGTCAATCCCAAAACCGGATTGGACTCGCCGCTTATCGCAGACGACGTGATGGAAATCATGGAAGCCAACGCAGAACGATTGGATTCAACCATCATTTACGATCGTGACTTTGGCTACGACTACTTTGGGTTTAAAACCTTGGAGCGCTCTTACCTCTTACGCATCAATGGTAAAATTGTGGAGCGTCCGCAGCACATGCTTATGCGTGTATCTGTGGGTATTCACAAAGACGACATAGAATCGGCCATCAAGACGTATGAGCTGATGTCTAAGAAGTTTTTCACCCACGCCACACCTACCCTCTTCAATGCGGGTACGCCAAAGCCGCAGATGTCTTCGTGCTTTTTGTTGACCATGAAAGACGACAGCATCGATGGCATCTACGACACGCTTAAGCAGTGTTCTAAGATTTCGCAATCGGCAGGTGGTATTGGTCTATCTATCCACAATGTTCGCGCAACCGGCAGCTACATCCGCGGCACCAACGGAACCAGTAACGGTATCGTGCCCATGCTTCGCGTTTTCAATGACACGGCGCGTTACGTGGATCAAGGTGGCGGAAAGCGCAAAGGATCCTTTGCCATTTACCTCGAGCCTTGGCACGCAGACATCAACGACTTCCTTGACCTAAAGAAAAATCACGGAAAAGAAGAAAATCGCGCCCGCGACCTCTTCTATGCCTTGTGGATGTCGGATCTCTTTATGGAGCGCGTGGAAAGCGACGACAAGTGGACGTTGATGTGCCCCAATGAGTGTCCCGGACTTTACGACAGTTACGGAGATAACTTCCGCGAACTGTACGAAAGCTACGAAGCACAAGGAAAAGGACGCAAGACCATCAAGGCCCGTGACTTATGGACAAAAATCGTTGAATCGCAAATCGAAACCGGCACCCCTTACATCTTGTACAAGGATGCCGCCAACGAGAAGTCCAACCAAAAGAACCTCGGAACCATCCGTTCTTCAAACCTTTGTACCGAGATTTTGGAGTACACCTCACCCGATGAAGTTGCGGTTTGTAACTTGGCGTCTTTGGCCTTACCTATGTTCATTGAAGACGGTGAATTCAACCACCAGTTGCTTTACGATGTGACCTATCAGGTGACCAAAAACCTCAATAAAGTCATCGATCGCAACTACTACCCCGTACCGGAAGCGCGCAACAGCAATATGCGCCACCGTCCGGTAGGATTGGGTATT
The DNA here is from genome assembly GCA_007116495.1 of Cryomorphaceae bacterium. GTDB lineage: Bacteria > Bacteroidota > Bacteroidia > Flavobacteriales > Schleiferiaceae > CSBr16-58. Next base: position 7,478 of record SKIJ01000107.1, read on the forward strand.
CAAGGGTTGGCCGACGCATTTATCATGCTGCGTATGCCATTCACCAGTGAAGAGGCCAAGCAGTTGAACAAAGACGTGTTCGAAACCATTTATTACGCCGCGCTTTGTGCATCTAAAGACGAGGCCATCAAAGACGGCGCTTACGAAACCTTCAAAGGATCACCCATTTCTGAAGGACAGTTCCAGTTTGACATGTGGGGCGTTGATGCCGCCGACCTCAGTGGTCGTTGGGATTGGGAGTCGCTACGCAAAGACGTGGTGGAGCACGGTGTAC
>SKIJ01000049.1 GCA_007116495.1 Cryomorphaceae bacterium
AGCCATTTCGCCTAAGACTTCATTTGTAGCATCATTGACGATTTCACCATTAACGACTATGCCATCGTGACCGTAGGAGGAATACGGATCTAACGCAACATCGGTCATAACCAACATACCTGGTGCTGCTTTGCGAATGGTTCTTATGGCTTCTTGCATAAGGCCTTCGTCATTTAACGCTTCTGTTCCCGCGTTATCTTTCAGGTCTTCACCTACCTTAACAAACAATAACACAGAGCGAAGCCCCATCTGCCAAAGTGTTTTAACCTCAAGTTCTATTAAATCTAAAGACATTCGGTAGTACCCGGGCATTGACGCAATTTCTTCGCGTTTGTTTTCTCCTTCGATAATGAAAAGAGGAACGATGAAATCCGACGCATGTAAACGGTTTTCGGTAACCATTTCGCGAATAGCAGGCGATTGTCTAAGGATACGGTTTCGTGTATACGGAAATTCCATGATGTATTTTATAAAGGTTGGTTTATCCAATCTCTAGGATTTAGTGCTTCGAGTAGCAAAGCTTCTTTACTTCCCGGTTCGGGGTGATGGTCGTATTCCCATCTTGCAACTGCGGGTAGACTCATGAGTATAGACTCAATGCGACCATTGGTTTTGAGTCCAAACAAAGTACCCCTATCGTGTATGAGGTTGAATTCTACATAACGTCCACGTCGTATTTGCTGCCATTCGCGTTCAGATTCCGTGTAAGCATCGCTTTTTCGACGTTCAACAATTGGAATGTACGCAGGCAAAAAAGCATCTCCCATTGCACGTGTAAAATCCATCCAAAACAGATCATCACGAGTATCATCTGCTTTTAAGTAATCAAAAAAGACGCCTCCCACACCTCGATTTTCATTGCGATGGGTATTAAAAAAATAGGCATCGCACTCTTTTTTGAATTCTGGGTATAATTCTGGTCCAAAAGGGTCAGCTGCAGCTTTTAGTGTTTGGTGAAAATGAACAACGTCTTCTTGAGCATAGTAGTATGGCGTTAGGTCTGAACCACCGCCAAACCAACGATCAACGGCATTACCGTTATCATCGTACAACTCAAAAAAGCGGAAATTGGCATGTACCGTAGGAACATGTGGATTTGTAGGGTGTATTACCAAAGATAATCCACAAGCGTAAAAATCTTCGTGAGATACACCGAGTCGCTCTTGCATCACAGGTGGCAGTTTACCGTGAACGACGGATGTGTTTACCCCGCCTTTTTCAAAAATGGAATCTCCACGCAAAATACGGGTTTTTCCACCACCACCACCCGGTCTATCCCATGCATCCTCCTTAAACTCTTGTCCGCCTCCTACAGCTTCTAACCCTCTACAAATGGTGTCTTGTAATTGGTGAATGTATTTGGTAAACTCTTCTCTTATGCTCATGCACTGTATTGTTTTACCGCATTCACAAATGCCTTAGCATGATCAACCGGAATGTTGGGAAGGATTCCGTGTCCAAGGTTTGCAATGTAGCGTTGAGGGCCAAAACCATCGATCATCTTTTTAACCTCAGCTTCTATTACGGGTATTGGTGAAAGGAGTTTAGACGGGTCAAAATTACCTTGTAACACAACATCCGGCCCAACAATACCTCTTGCTTTTTCCGGTGATAACGTCCAATCTACACCAATAGCAGATGCTCCGGCCTCTGAAAAATCGTTAAGGGCATACCAACATCCCTTTCCAAATAAAATCACCGGAACATGTGGTTTGATGGCCTGAGCAATTTGTCGCATGTAGGGTAGCGACCAAGTGTTGTAATCCTCAGGGCTCAATAAGCCACCCCATGAGTCAAACACCTGAATAACGTCGCAACCTGCCTTTACTTTTGCTTTTAGGTAATCAATGGTCATATCGGTGATCTTCTGCAAAAGTAAGTGAGCTGCTTTCGGTTGAGAAAAGCAAAACCCTTTAGCGGTACTAAAGTCTTTAGAGCCATGCCCTTCTACCATATAACACAAAATTGTCCATGGTGAGCCGGCAAACCCAATTAACGGAACGCGGTTGGCCAAAGCGTCTTTGGTGTGAACAATTGCGTTCATTACGTAATCAAGTGATTCCTCAGCCGGAGGTGTAATCAGTTTTTCGACATCGCTTAAGGAGCGTATGGGGTTTGGTATAACCGGGCCGCGACCGGGAACCATCTCAACCTCGCAATTCATGGCCTGAGGAATAACTAAAATATCGGAAAAAAGTATGGCTGTATCTACACCTACTTGGTCGATGGGCATAACCGTGATTTCCGTTGCCAACTCAGGGTTTTGCACGCGTTCGAAAAACGGATATTTTTCCTTGAGTTTCATAAAGTCCGGCAGATAACGTCCTGCTTGGCGCATCATCCATACGGGAGGTCGCTCTACTGTTTCACCTTGTAAAGCACGTAGGAAAAGATCATTTTTTATTTTTGAGGAACTCATCAAATTCAACTATTAATCGATTAATATCAGGTTTTTCAGGTACAAAAATACGTTGGAAACCGGCATTTTTTAGCGCGTTTGCTGTGGTATTGCCTATTGCCGCTACCGGCATGTTCTTTGGTGGAAAAAGACAGGCAAACGCTTCAATGGACCGGGGACTGAGCACAATCCATGCGTCAAAGTTTTTCCACGTAATGCAGTGGTTTTCAGGTACAGTTTCGTAAACGGGTATGTTGAGGTAATCTATCCCTTCATTGCGTAAAACTTTACTTGCTTCTTTTCGGCTGTGTTTTGCGCAAAGGTGAACTACGCCGTGTGGTTTCTTTACGATAAGCTTCTTCGAAAGCTCTTCAGCACTATGTGCAGCAACTGTAGGCGTTAAACCGAGGTTCATTAACCGTTCTCGTACAGCAGGAGCCGTGCAAGCAAGTTTTTTTATAGGTTTCATCTCGTGATAGTGCATCAGCGCCGGAATTGCTTTTACCGAGGTAACCATCCACCACATGTGATCCCAGGGTGCTTCGTAAGCAGGTATGCTTAACGCGCGTGGGCGTAACGCCGGTACTTCATCAAGCATCCAGCCTTTTGATTGGGCAAGCTCACGCTGTTCGGCGCTTACCTTTTTTGTTATGAGTATGCTATAAGTTTTCACGAATGGATTGCATTATGTCTTGTCCGCCGTGTGCAAGTACATATTCAGCTGCAGATTTACCAAGGGATTCAGGGCTTTTTCCCTTGAGCGTTTTTTCGACAACAGCAGAGGATGAACCATCAATAGAAAACACTCCTCCCCGAAAGGCAAATCCGTTTTCTGAATGAGTGGCTAGTGCACCAATGGGTGCTGAACATCCTCCTTCAAGCGTGTTGAGAAAGGCACGTTCTAGTAAACTGGTTTCCCAGCTTGGTTGATGGTTGATTTGTTTTAGAATGCTTTGCAACTCCAATGCATCAGAGTGGCAAGCTACGCCTACAACACCTTGAGCTGGTGCGGGAATCATCCAATTTAGATCTTCGGCATCCTTAGGTACCATATTCATCCTCAACAAACCGGCTTTTGCAAATATGGCTCCATGCCATTCGTTATTGTGCAGTTTTTCCATCCGGGTTTGTACGTTGCCGCGGAGGTTTGTAAGTATGTGTTTTGGGTATTTATTCAGCCACTGCGCTCGCCTTCTAATACTGCCGGTTGCAATAATAGCTCCTTCAATATTAGCCAACGAGGATGCATCACCTTTGTGTACGAGTACATCTCTGTGGTTTTCACGTGGCAAAACTGCGGCGATGACAATTCCTTTTGGACTAACGGTGGGGTAGTCTTTTAGTGAGTGAACAGCGATATCAATGTCTCCTTTTAGAAGTGTGTCGTCCAGTACTTTTGTGAACAACCCGGTGCCTCCCATCTGATGAAGAGGAGTTTGAAGATCTAAATCACCTTTACTTTTTACGGGAACGATGGTTGTAGCAAAACCAATGGTGTTGAGTTCATCAGAAACAGCATGTGCTTGCCATAATGCAAGTTTGCTGTCGCGCGTTCCTATACGAATGTTCATGGCGTAATCCCCATAAGTGCTTCGGAGCGACCATCTATTACGCCTTTTTCGATGCGACGAAATAACTCAGACGCATAGCGTTTTGTGATTCGGTCAATAAACGCATTTTGCTCATCTGCCGCTATAACAGGGTTTTGTGAAAGTTCGAAGGCAAGGCTTTCTCGAAGCTGTTGGGTCATATCAGCAATGAAGGGAAGAAGTTCGCGCTTGCGATACCACATTAAAAAATCTTGAACGTTCTCTTGAACAATGGCTTCAACCATTGGAACCATTTCCAAGCGAGATTCTAGTGTGGCTTTGGTGATTTCTGAAAGGTCGTCGACATTTACAACGATGGCTTTAGCCGATGCCTCTTGATGAACATTTGAAGGCACACCCAAATCAACCAACACACCCTTGTGTTGAGCGGTAATATGTTGAGGTAAAATCACTGGAGATGAGGCACCGGTGGCCATAATCACCGCATCGTAAGTGTGAAGATTGGTGAGAAATGAAGCATAATCGGTGTGATTCACCTCGTATGCTTTTGCAAAGTCAACCGCTTTTTCGTATGTGCGGTTGGCTAGAGTTATACTTGAATTATTGAAGTGCTTTAAAAGGTTTTCCAATGCTACTCGTCCAATCTCTCCCAGTCCAACTAAAAGAATTCTAGGATTGTTTACGGCAATCAATTGGTCGCGTAAATAACGTACAGCGGCGTAAGAAACAGAGGAGGCACCCGTGCTGAAGGATGTTTGGGATTTTACGCGTTTACTGCTGTGGATGGCTGTATTCAGCATGCGCTCAAACAGACCATTTGCAAGCTTTAATGACTTAGCTCTACGGAATGAACGGCGCACTTGCATAATGATTTCAAAATCACCTGGAATTTGTGACTCCAAACCACAACTAACTCTCAGTAGATGATCGAGCGCTTCTTCACCGCGGCGATGAAAATGTGCGCTCATTAGCGTATTGATGTCTCCGTTGGTAAACGACAGCCAGATGTCTACTAATGGGTGAATGGTTTCTGAGAAAAAATAAATTTCTGTGCGGTTACATGTCGATATGACCATCACATCGGTGAGTCCCGCTTGTCTAACTTCTTCGTAAAAAGCCTCTTCTTTTTCTGCTGTAATACTGTACTGCTCACGAACAGAAACATCAGCAGACTGATAACTCACGCCTATGACGTGAAAATGAGCCAGCTTATTTTTATCTTGTTCTTTCATTTCGTTTATTGCGGCACAAAAATACAATCAATGTGAACTTAAAAATACCGCCAAACGTATTTTAAATTACGCTGAAATATATCTTTGCCAATTGCTATAACGATCGCAAAACCCCATTAACACTATTGTTTTGAAACATTCTAAATAAGACAACACGAATGATGCCTATGAATATGACGCCCAAAAATAACGCCATCCGTAATATTTTTACCTTCGATTTGGATGGTCAAATTCAGCTGAATTTATTTGCGGCAAATGGAAATGTGGATGAATGTGTATCTTTCAAAGCAAACAAAACAGAAGTACACTTTTTCTTTTGCTTGCAAAGTGAATCACTTTTTAGATTTAGTCCAAAATATGCGAAAACATTAGAAAGCAATAAGAGCTTTTTGCTTTACGAACCAACTAGGGATGTGCCGATTGCCATAAGTGCTGACCAAGATTGTAGACTGATTCATATTTCGACAACCATAGACCACCTTCACGAGCTATTTGTATCAGATGCTCCGGAAATGGCTTTTTTAACCAAAGACAATAAAGAGCGGAAATATTATGACGAACGTAGCATCCCGGCAAATTTACACGCACCTCTTCAACAACTGTTTAGCAATCGTTTAAGTGCACAAGCTCAACGTCTATTTGTAAAGGGTAAACTTTACGAAATATTGGCGTGTTATTTTAGCAATGATAGCATGGCCGATAGCGAATCGTGTCCGTTTTTAAAAGATGAAGATTCCGTGAAGCGTGTGAAGAAAGCAAAAACAATTTTAATTGAAGAGTTTACCAATCCGCCATCACTTTTTGAGCTAGCTCGTCAGGTAGGTCTTAACGAGTTCAAGCTGAAAACCGGTTTTAAAGAGGTCTACGGAAATACGGTATTTGGTTTTGTGCTCGATTACAAATTGGAAACGGCACGAGGAATGTTAGATAGTCAACAGTACAAAATAAATGAAATAGCATTTCATATGGGTTATTCCAATCCGAGTCACTTCATTTCTGCATTCAAAAAAAAATATGGTATAACGCCTAAGCAATACACAAAACAAAACACATGAACCACACAGAAGCAACGTTACTAATCAACTTAGGCTCCCCGGATTCCACCGAAGTTAAAGATGTGAAAAAATACTTGGGTGAGTTTTTAATGGATGAGCGCGTCATTGATTTTGCCAATTGGAAACGTACATTACTCGTTAAAGGTATTATTCTCAACTTTCGTCCAAGAAAATCTGCTGCAGCCTACAAAAGCATTTGGTGGGATGAGGGTAGTCCATTGGTCGTGCTCAACCAACGACTCCGCGATAAAGTTGCAGAAAAAAGCAACATTCCGGTGGGTTTAGCCATGCGTTACGGAAATCCATCTATTGCTGATGCTGTAAAGGCTTTGCATGTTGAAAACCCTCAACTGAAAAAGATAAACGTTATTCCGCTTTATCCACAGTATGCCATGTCTACCTACGAAACCGTATTGGAAAAGGTGTTGGAGGATACAAAAGACGCCTATCCTCACCTGAAATTGATGTGGATGCCGCCATTTTATAATAATGAAGACTACCTCAACCTTATGATTGAGAGCATTCGTCCTGCTACTGAGAAACCCTTTGATAAAATATTGTTTAGTTATCATGGAGTGCCTGAGCGGCATTTGCGCAGAAGCGATATTACGGAAAATCACTGCTTAAAGTGCGAGGATTGTTGTAACGTGCCGTCGGAGGCTCACGAATGGTGCTATCGCCATCAGTGCTATGAAGTAACCAAAGCCATTACCAAGGCGCTAAACATTCCGAGTGAAAAGGTTGTGCACACGTTTCAATCGCGCTTAGGTCGCGATCCATGGTTACAGCCGTATACCGATAAAACACTTGAAACATTAGGAAAAGAAGGTGTGGGAAAGCTGCTTGTTGTTTGTCCGGCATTTGTCACGGACTGCTTAGAAACGTTAGAAGAAATCGAAGAGGAGGGAAAAGAAATCTTCCAAGAAGCTGGTGGGGGTGAGTTTCACTATATTCCTTGCTTAAACGATCGAGATGATTGGGCAGCTCTATTGGCCAAATGGGGTTCGAATGATTACGAGCTCGTGCAAACCGATAAAGTGAAATTTCCCTTGGACATACCGGTACACAAAAGAAATAAGTAGCGTGTAGCAACTAAAAGTTATACCATACTTGTATGTTGAGTGTCTGTGAACGCAGGCCCGAGCCGAATATTTGATTGAATGTCGTTTCTGTACCCTCAGGAGCATCTATGTTCGATATTGGCGTCAATGAATTATTCCATCTGAAGGTAAGTGTAATGCTCTTGCTTAAGTGGTAATTTACACCAATAATGTAACCCAACACAAACGGATTAAAAAAGTCGGTTGATACGTAACCATCGGTGGTTCGATCACTTTCTCCTTCCCATACTTTTACTCCACCAGTGAGTAAGAGGTCTGCACTTATGTGGTTGGTCAATGCAGTTGCACCATCGCCTAAATACATATGATAACGAATACCTACGGGGACTTCTAAAAAATTCATTCCCAATCGAGCGCGATTTGATGAACCAGAGGCAGCCGGGTCGTCTGGAGCTGGCTCTGCTGCTCCCTTCCGAATCATCATCAACTCAACCTGAAAGTCCAGCGTATTACTGATGGGAGAGGTGTATGCTAATCCACCTAATAATCCAATTTTGTTAAATCGACCATAGTTTCCCTGAGCCTGCCCAGCCACAGAAGGTCCAGAGATGCCGCTTCCGGCCAATCCCAAGTAAACCGATGCACCAGCCGGCCGGTCAAACTCTTTTTTCTCCTCCTTTTCTTCTGACTCATCCATGTATGAGCGCTGTGAGGGTAACTGCGCCCATGAGAAGGAGGTAATAAAAATAAAGAAAACTGAGAAAAATGACTTACTAACCATTTGCTTGTATTTTTGAAGCATAAAAGTAAACAATAAAATTGACATGTCTTCCAAACATGATTTTTTTAATCGCGTCTACGATGTTGTGAAGCGAATCCCTTATGGTAAGGTGTCAACATACGGAGCTATCGCAGCACACCTAGGAGCCAAGCGTTCAGCTCGCATGGTGGGTTTCGCACTTAATGCTTCCATTTCAAATGGCTCTGCCATTCCGGCTCACCGTGTTGTAAATAGGGATGGTCTGCTTACGGGTAAACATCACTTTCCGGGAGTCAACATGATGGAAGAACTATTGAAAGCCGAAGGTGTAAATGTTATTGATGATAGAGTGGTCAACTTTGGCGACCACCTTTGGGTGCCTCATTGAATGACCAGTTTATGAACAACAACCTCCCCATTAGGTGTAGTGAGCTGCAGCATGTACAAGCCCTTAGCTACAGATCCAAAATCTAAGTGTTTTGAAAATGGCATGTCGGTAATGGTCTTTCCCGTTTTATCTACGAGTTTTACCCGAGTAAACGCCGCATCTGTATCGATTGATATTACTCCTTTACTAGGGTTAGGGTATATAGTAAACGGCATATCAGCAGTTAATTGCTCGGTGTTGAGATAGCTTTCAAGTTCAAAGCTGAACATACTTCCCACGAGATTTTGACTTCCACCGTCTTGACCGGCAAAAAAGTAAAGTGTTCCGTTTACGATAAAAGAACCGGGTGCCCAGCGACTGAAACCGGGGTGCGGAGGCATACTGCTCCAAGTATCGTTATCGGGATTGTAACGCCAAAAGATAGATGGGTTTGTCGGTAAGTGGTTTTGTGCATCGCCACTGAGTACAAATCCGTATCCATTGTAGCTAAATTCCGTTCCGGCAGCGCGCACATCCGGCGAGAGAGCGGCAGTGTTCCAGCTGCTGTCTACCGGGTTGTAGCGATAAAAGTCATCATATATAAGCGTGCCGTGGCCTAAACCGGCAAACACGTAATCGCCAATGGCAAAATGAAAGGGATGATGCCTGCGGCTGCCCGGGAATGTTTCTAGTTCGGCCCAAGTGTCGGTATCAATATCGTACACCCACCAATCTCTCAAGTTCATTTGAAGATTGTCTCCCAACCCAACGTAGAGTTTACCGTTGTTTTGATTGATGGAAAAAACCGGATGCCGTCTTCCTTGACATGGGCACGAGGCAAGTTGTGTCCAAGTGTCGGTAGTGGGGTTGTACTTCCATAGGTCGTTGAGTACAGTATTGCCTGTTTGCGAAAAACCAAAACCAAGATATCCTTCGCCATTGTATACATCGCCGATGGAGAAGCTGCGTCGCAAGCCGGGAAAATTATCCATTACCGACCAAGAGTCGGTAGAAGGGTCGTACCGGAAAAAATCATTGGTTGTTCCGAGCTGAGATGTTGTGCCCGTTACGACATAACCATAGTCACCAATGCCCCAACTAACAGGGTGGTGCCTACCTAAGTTGGCATTTGGAAGGTCGGCTTTCGGTGTCCAAGTGTGCTGTGCTGAGGCACCGAAAAACAGGGAAAATGAAAGGGCAATTGTGAAAATATAAACGTTTTTCATTATTGGTTTTTTAGTTTAACAAACGTATAGTAAATGTTTAGTGTGTGCAAATGTTCATTTATTGCTTGATATGTGTTACACAAATCCACATTTCAGGCTGTTATATTTGCAAAAAACAATCACATGGACAACGAACTTCACATGGCCAAGAGCCTATATTTACAACAGCACAAAGATAACCCTGTACATTGGAAACAATGGCGCTCAGACGTTTGGGAAGATGCCAAACGAAAAAATAAATTGGTCATCGTAAGTATTGGCTATTCCAGTTGCCATTGGTGTCACGTAATGGGGCACGATAGTTTTGAAAAACAAGACGTGGCCGATGTAATGAATGCGCATTTTATCAGCATCAAAGTTGATCGAGAAGAGCGGCCAGACATTGATAGTGTTTACATGACTTCTGTACAGTTGATGTCTGGACAAGGAGGATGGCCATTAAATGTTGTTTGTCTTCCGGATAAACGACCAATTTGGGGAGCGACCTACGTGCCAAGGGAAAAGTGGATGCAAACGCTGCTGCAAATTCAAAGGCTATTTAACCAAGAACCCGAAAAAGTCCGCAAATATGCAGACGAACTACAAGAGGGACTAAAGGCTACTGAACTTTTGCCACAAGACAGTCATCACCAAGACGAGGAAATAGAAATAGACTGGCTTAGAGAAAGAGAGGCAAGGGTAATGCAAATGCGCGATCGTGAATGGGGTGGATATAATAGGGCACCAAAATTCCCCATGCCTTGGGAGCAAATTTTTCACTTGATGTCGGCGGAGGAGTTTCAACTGCACGAAATGGAAACGCACATACACAACACCCTGCAGAAAATGAAAGACGGTGGAATATACGACGTTTTGGGCGGAGGGTTTTGCCGCTATGCCGTTGATGGTCGTTGGAAAGTGCCGCACTTCGAAAAGATGCTGTACGACAACGCTCAATTGCTCAATGTATACAGCATTGCCGGCCGTAGAACCAACAACAATGATTTTCGAGAGGTTCTTTACGGCATCAATCAAACCTTACAGGCGGATTTTCTCAATTCAAACGGACTTTACGGTTCTGCCATTGACGCCGATTCTGAGGGTGAAGAGGGAAAGTACTACACATGGACGAAGGAAGAATTAAGGGACATCGCAGGTGATGATTACTCAATTTTAGAAACGGTGTACGACCTCAACGAACCATGGGAAGATCGGTATATTTTATTTCGACGTAAAGATAACAAAGCAGCGGCAAAAACACTGGATGTAAGCGAAGGTGAACTAGAATCAACACTCAAAAATGTCCACGAAAAGCTGCTTGAGGTAAGAAAGAAAAGGGTTGCACCTGCAATTGATCGCAAGAGCGTTGCCGGGTGGAATGGACTGCTCATTACCGGTTTTGTTCATGCTTACAAGGCTACGGGAGTCGAAACGTGGAAAATCCAAGCAGAAGATTTAGCCAATAGCGCTGCGAAACACTTGAAAAAAGACGGCCAATGGTATCGCATCAACAGCGAAGGAGAAACATATAACCCTGCACAATTAGAAGATGTTGCTGCACTTGCACAAGGTTACTTGTCGCTCTTTACCGTAACCGGAAAAGATAAATGGTTTACTGAAGCTGAGTTATTGGTAGATATTGCCCTTTCAAAATTCAGCGATGATGACAGTCCGTTCTTTTTTACGACTGCTAACGACAGTGAACACGTCATACAACGTGGGAGAGATTTAGAAGACAACGTGATACCCTCGCCAAATGCTCTGATGGCCGATGCGTTGCGTTTGTTCTGCTCGGTAACGTATAAACCCGAATTGGAAAGCCGTTGGAAAGCCATGGTAAAACGAGCCGGGGCCATTAGCCGTGAGGTGAAGAGTGGTTTTTATCTGTGGGGTGTCCTCTTTTTGAAAATGGCAACAGACAACCACAGGGAATGGGTTATCAGCGGAGAAAAAAGCGCGTCGCTGTTAACGAAAATCATCCCAACGTTTCACGATTTTCACACTGATTTGTTTGTGTTAACCGAAGCATCAAATCATCAACACGCATTATTCCAAGGGCGATGGCAGAAAGAGATACGTCATTTTGTATGTCAAGGAAAGCACTGTAATGCTCCTGTAGATACGGTTGAGGAGGCGCTTGAACTTTGTCGTCAATAAATGTTCAGATTCAAAAAACTCAAATTAACAGAACAGATTTGCCAATTTTTTGTCATTGAAATAGGCCATTGGTTCAATTGCGATTGGGCCACTTGTAAGCCGTATATTTGCAAACTCAAAAACAAATTTTAATGAGCACGAATGTAGACAATTACATCCCATACAAAGTTAAAGACATCTCTTTGGCAGAATGGGGAAGAAACGAAATCGAATTAGCAGAAGCTGAAATGCCGGGCTTAATGGCATTACGCGAAGAATATGGAAAGGAGAAGCCCTTAAAAGGTGCTCGAATCGCCGGGTGTTTGCACATGACCATTCAAACAGCAGTTTTGATTGAGACATTGGTAGAATTGGGCGCCGATGTAACCTGGAGCTCCTGCAACATTTATTCAACGCAAGATCAAGCGGCAGCAGCAATTGCAGCCGCCGGCATTCCCGTTTATGCTTGGAAAGGAATGACCGAGGAAGAGTTTGACTGGTGTATCGAGCAGACCCTTTTCTTTGGCGAAGACCGTCAACCACTCAACATGATTCTCGACGATGGTGGAGACCTTACCAATATGGTTTTAGATCGCTATCCCGAGTTGACTAAAGGCATCAACGGCTTGTCTGAAGAAACCACCACCGGCGTTCACCGCCTCTATGAGCGCATGAAAAAAGGGACGTTGCCGATGCCCGCCATCAACGTCAATGATTCTGTAACCAAATCGAAGTTTGACAACAAATACGGCTGTAAAGAATCCGCGGTTGACGCCATTCGTCGCGCTACTGACGTTATGATGGCTGGTAAAGTGGCCGTTGTTGCAGGGTACGGAGACGTTGGTAAAGGAACAGCCGCGTCTTTGAGAGGTGCCGGAGCTCGTGTCATTGTAACGGAAATCGACCCCATCTGCGCGCTTCAAGCGGCAATGGATGGGTTTGCCGTTAAGAAAATGACCAATGCCATTCCGGAAGCTGACATCGTTATTACAGCCACCGGTAACCGCGATATTGTAACGGCTGAGCACTTTAAGCTGATGAAAGATAAGACCATCGTTTGTAACATTGGTCATTTCGACAACGAAATTGATGTGGCGTGGCTCAACAAGAACAGCGATGCGCACATTGAAATCAAAGCTCAAGTCGACAAGTACACCATCAACGGTAAAGATATTCTCTTACTTGCTCAAGGGCGTTTGGTTAACCTCGGTTGCGCTACCGGTCACCCATCATTTGTGATGAGTAACTCGTTTACCAATCAAGTATTGGCACAAATCGAGTTGTGGAACTATGCCGATAATTACAAAAACGAAGTGTACACACTTCCTAAGCACCTCGATGAAAAAGTGGCCGCACTTCACTTGGAAAAAATTGGTGTGGAGCTGGAAACGCTTTCCTCTGAACAAGCTGAGTACATCGGCGTACAGCAAGAGGGACCGTATAAGCCGGAATACTATCGCTATTAATTGCCAATACGGGGAGGTCGTATTACCTCCCCGTTTTTATTTTTAGCAATAACAGCAATATAGCGTCATGTCAAAACTTAGAAAGATAACCGAAAAATGGCGAAATAAGTACCGTTTGGTTATCCTTAATGATGAAAACTTTGAGGAAAAGCTTTCGCTTAAGCTTTCCAGATTGAACGTTTTTGTCATTATTTCATTGGGAAGTGTAATATTGATTACCGGTACCATAATTCTCATTGCGTTTACTCCACTTCGCGAATATATACCAGGCTATTCCTCAACAGCGCTAAAGCGCCAGGCATACAACAATGCGATTCGCGTAGATTCCTTAGAAACCTCACTGGCGCAATATCAACAGTATTTAAACATCATAAAAGGTGTCGTTTCCGATGAGCCCATTGAATACATTGGCGATACCATAGAGCGCACACCGTCAAATGTTACGGCATCGGCCATTACACTTGAGCCTAGTAAACAAGATAGCTTACTCAGGCTTCAGGTAGAGCAGGAAGAAGCGTTTAACCTACAAGGTAGTGATGTGCGTTCAAATCCATTGTTGAGTTACGTCTTTTTTACACCCGTTCGCGGGGAGATTATTCAAGGTTTCTCACCGGAAGAAAACCACTTTGCGGTAGACATAGTTACTAAGACTAATGAGCCGGTTAAGTCATGCCTCAAAGGCACGGTGCTGTTTGCAGAATTTTCTGCACAAACAGGTTATACCATCGTTGTACAACACGCCAATAATTTAACCTCCATATACAAACACAACAGTACGCTGTTTAAAAAACAGGGAGATCGTGTTCGTGCCGGTGAGGTTATTGCCATCATTGGAAATACCGGCGAGCTCACAACCGGTCCACACCTTCACTTTGAGCTTTGGTATAATGGACAACCCATTAACCCGGAAGATTTTCTTCGGTTTTAGAACGCATTTTTGTTCAGCTAAATGCAATGCCCTTCGCTTTAAAGCGCTCGAATGTTTCCCAATCAATGCTCAATAGAATAGCACCCTCACTGTATGGCGCAACTTCGTAAGTGTTGTAAAAAAAGTGAATCCCATTCTCGTCTATCATATAATTTTCGGGCAAGTAAAAGGTATCGTTATCAAACCAGTAACCCTCGGCTTCGAAGGAGTCATCCGCGGATAAAGACTTGTTTTTTCGAAATACACTCTCAGCATACGTCGTAAACGCTTTCGCGTCGCTGATAAGCTCCTGCCAAGGTATCATACGCCCATCATCGGTCGTAAATAATCGGTGAATGTGATGATTATTAGGATGTGCGCCCCCGGTAAATGAGTAATCTGAAATGCTCACCCCTACAAAGCCTGCCTTGTTGTAATTCACAACAGCCATGCGCTCTAATTCCCAAGGCATGTCGTACATCGGGATTTCTTCAATAAGACGAGCATATTCTTCTACGCTCTCCTCGATAAACGCATCCAAGCTGCCGTAGTTATTTGTCCCAATGGTAAGCATCAAACTATCAACCTGTTTTTGAATCAGATCTGAATCAGCAAAACGCAGCGACTTCAAATGAATGTGCAAACAACTGCTCTCGCAATCTCCCACAGTTTTATCTACAAACTGATAATCAAAGGATAGCGTATCTGATGATGGGGTTTCGCCACTTGTTCCGGTTTCTTGTTGGCACGCAACGAGAATGGATAAAACAAGTATTGTGGTAAATCTTAGAAAATCATTCATAATATTTCGGGTTAATGCGCTCGATGGCACAATTTGATCGTATAAGGATGTGTCTTCAAAGGTAATGCGAAAGCCGCTTTATAGAGATAAAAAAACGCCTTACCTTTACATCAAATTTTTTTTAAATGAAGTTTATCGTAACAGCAGTATTATCTGTTCTTGGTGTTTCAAGCATTTTTGCGCAAGGTAATGGCGCTACAGAGCGTGAGTGGAAAGATAAATTACAAGATAATTACGACTTGTACGTACGCAATGTAAAGTTTCAAAAAGCCCATCAGCCATGGATAGACGTTCACTTTGGATTAAACAATTGGTTAAACGAAGACTTTTCTTTGGCAGATGGAGCTGAAGAAGCCGAGCTTTTGCGTTCGTGGGCGTGGAAGTTTGGAATGGGTGGAAAGTATCGGGTAGAAAACACACCTGTGGTGCTGCAATATGGCCTTCAATTTAGTGTGCATCGCTTAGGTCTTGCAGATGACAACGCACTGGAGAAATATAGCGATGAGATACGTATCGAACCGGTCGACTTAGATATGATTCGCAGTCGGTTTGTAGTAAGTTATATGAATGTTCCGTTGATGGTGCACCTAGATTTTAGTGATTATGGCATCGACAATGGATTTACCGTAGGAGTTGGCGCAGAAGTAGGCATGCGCATTAATAGTTATCAGCGGCTTACCTACAACGATGGCTTTGGCGATGAGACAACGTTAACGCAAAAAGGAGAGTTTTACTTTCAGCGGTGGCGATATGGTTTAGCCCTTCAAATAGGCTACGGAAAATACAAATTATCAGCTGGATATGATCTCAATCCGGTTTTTCATTCCGGCCCCAATGCGCAAATGGCGTATGTTCTTTTAGGCATTGTACTCTAATTTAGTGTGTCCACTTAGTACATTAACTGCGTTGTGACCCCTCATGATATAGGTTGCCTTCGGTTAGTTACATTTCACTTATTTTGTTAATAAAGGAAGCCAAAAAGCCACAGCGGGATTCTGTTGTGGTTGCCGATTTCAATATCATCTAAGACAGTAAATGCGTTTTCAACGTCTTTGATTTGCTTGTTTGTTTTGTTTTTGCCTCCTATTTCAAACGTTAGTTTTTCATCTATCATAAAATCACCGTTATCTGTATAGGTGATATGATTTTTATTTTTTAATTGATTGATAAAAAACGTTTCGCGAAGGTTGCCTTTGTCTGCTTCGTTCCCGTGGAGTGCGTAGGATAGATTGGTGTTTTCCAGATAAATCTTCTCAGGCTTTTGCAATTGACTTATTCCATAAGTATCGCGAAAAAGATTAATGGTAAGTCGCGATTCGTTTAAGAAGTGAAGATAAGAAACCAAGGTGTTTCGATTTATCTGAATTTTTTGACTGAGTTTACTCACGTTGGGCTTGAATGGCACCGAACGAGCAATTATTTGAAGTAGCTGTTTGATTTTGTGAACATAAGCAATATCCATTTTTCGCAATAATGGAAGTTCAACCTCCAAAATAAAGTTAACAACTTCAGCAACTTTGCTGTGATAAAGTAATTCGTCTTCTAAAAAGAATGGATAATATCCTGATTTGAGGTACGTGGAAAAGTATTTTAAAGGTTTGATTTCTTCTGTTATAGACAATGCCGCTTGTTGATGGTTGGTTAGTATATCAGTTAATTCAAAAATGGGGAATTGCTTGTTTTCTGTAAGATTAAGGTACTCACGAAACGACAATCCTTGCATGTTGTAGTGAATGGCTCTGCGACTTAAATCGGCTCGTGCATTAATTATTTCCAGAAGAGAAGAACCGGTAAAGACAACTTGAAGTTCGGGGTAATCGTCGTAGATGTTTTTAAACTCTTGCGACCAATTGTTGTACTTGTGAACTTCGTCAATAAACAGATACTTTCCACCACGCTTTACAAATGCATTAGCCAAATCAACCAACTTGTTTTCTGAAAACCATAAATCGTCTAAACTTACATAAAGACGTTCACTTGGGTTTTGGGTGTATTTCTGCAAATACTGGAGCATCATGGTTGTTTTTCCCACACCTCTGGCTCCACGAATACCTATCAACCGAGCGTTCCAAGCCATATTGTCCATAAGGCTTCTTTGGAATCCGGGGGAAATGGCTTTGATTTTCTTTTCTGATTTTTCAAGGAGTGAATCCATAATTGCTTATTAGAGTAAGCAAAATTACAAAAAAATTGCTTAACACAGTAAGCAATTTGAAAAAAGGTCTTCAAGATCACAGAAAAAACTTGACCACTTTATCGAATTCTGTGAAAAGACGTTCTATTCGTTTGTGATTGTAATCTCCAGTCGCTTGTTATACTCTATTTTTACAACCGTTACGGGCAGACTTTATTGAATCTCAACTGAGCGCATTTTCATTTCAAAAGCTTCACCTTTGTTGTTTTCATACCCCGCGTAAATGAAGCCTTTGGTCAAAGAAAAAATGTAAGAAACGCAAGAAGTGTCATTTAAGATATTCCCACATCCCCTCAACAAATATCCGTCTTCCTTATTGTCCATAAAAGTTACTGCGGTGTCAGCTTCTACGGTTAAGTAATATTCAGATGAATGACCTGACCATTCGCCCCAATTGGCAACCATTTTTATACTACCCGCAATGGTATCTCCAATCTGCAATGGAAGATTGACTTCGGGATATGGAGCCAGTTGTGTAATGAATTTGAATTTATCCACTCGTGGAGGGTGAAGCCATATTCTGTTTTCAGTCTCTTTAAAGCCGGTTGTGCTTTCCGATAAAAAATGATCGGGGTTGTTTTTATTGGGTGTGCGTTCAGCGATATACTTTAATTTTTTTTGCAGTAAAAACTTCTCTCCACCAGCTTTTAAAGTAATAATGTAGTGCGTGGTATCGGAATTATTTTGAATAAAGTACCCATCGTAAACGCTGGTGTTTCCAGAAGCAAACAAGCAGTTTGATTCAAAGCAATCTTCGTTTTTATGAGTA
The DNA here is from genome assembly GCA_007116495.1 of Cryomorphaceae bacterium. Classification (GTDB taxonomy): domain Bacteria; phylum Bacteroidota; class Bacteroidia; order Flavobacteriales; family Schleiferiaceae; genus CSBr16-58. Next base: position 17,903 of record SKIJ01000049.1, read on the forward strand.
CATGAAAAAAAAGTTGCAAGAAAAAAGATCAATAAATTTGCTTTCATGATATTGGGAAGTTTGATTACCCCCCTAAAATACGAATTAAAAAATTAAAGCCATTTTCCAACTTCCATATTGATTTCCGAATTATTTTTATCCCGTTTCAATTCATAATCCATCCCATGAAAACACATCACTTCATTTCAGCAGTGTTTCTATTTGTAAGCACAACCTTGGCCGCTCAATCGCCCGACAAAATCGTTACCGTTTCTAATGATACCATGGAGGTATTTGTAACGGAGGTGTCGGAAAAAGCGGTTAGCTTTCGCTTGCAGAACACCAATGATGCGCCAATACTTAAGATGCCCACCCGCAGAATTAAACAATTGGAATCTCAGCGTGTAGGGAACCACGACTTCACGTATGGAAATCCTCGTCTGCAGAGAAGAATGGGTGTGGCGATTGGAGGTGAAAGTCAATACGACGAGTACTTTGGAGGGATTTCTTTTGATTATTTCAATCACTATGGATTTAGGTTTTTGGCCTATCTTGGTGGAATGGAATACAGTGAATATGATATTCGGCTTGGACTGCTTTATCATATTGATTCAAAATATAATACCACAAAATTATCGCCATACGTTGGTTTTGTAGCAGGAACCAATCAAATAAGTGATTACCTAAATCTAACAGCAGGTATCATGTACAACTTTTCACCTAAGTACTTTGCAGACTTAAGTGTTTCACGAGCCATAGTCGGACCGGAAAATACGTTTGTTGATTTTTATCCATTGATCGGGTTGCGAGTGGGGTATAGGTGGTAAGGTTGTTATATCGGGAATCGTAAAAAACGCGATTGTAATCGAAAATTTTACTTTTATGGTTCCGAGAAAACTTTAAAAAGTTATCAATCAACGCTTACCCAAATCACTCGTTCAAAATTATTAACCCGGAAAATTTTGTCCAATGGCTGATGGGAGACGACTACTAAGAGCAAGATATTACTCTGCGGCTTTCTGGTTTAGCCTCCTTTACTTTACGGGTAAATTCCCAATAATGCACCTAAGCTGAAGATTTTTTTATTCCCCCTGCCGCATATACCGCTCCACCGCCTCCTTGCTCGTGAACCAAACCCGCCCTTCTTTGTGGGCGTCGATTTTCCCTTGGCGTGCGAGTAGGCTTATGTACTCCTGACCGTAGGGGAGATTTGCTTCTTCAACCAAATCGCTGATGAGCATAAAATCCTCAGCGCCGGGAATGGCGCTGAGATAGATGTTGAGAGTGCGCTCCAAGGCCTGACACATCAAAAGCATCATTTTTTCGTATGAACCCTTATTGGCTTGATTGAGGGCGTCGTAGTACTTTTTGTGATCGTTCTTGAGAATGATGGCCGGTGGTTTCCCCTTGACGCATCAGTCATCGACTGAACGGTCAATAAGACCATCGTTTGCTATGTGAGGCAATGTGACAACCAAATTTGGTGTTCGAGCCATTTCGCGTTTGATGGCAAAGAGAGCCTCTTCGTTGCGTGCCCAACTTCTGCGTGCAATGCCGTTATTTACATCGTAAAAGAGCATGCGTTCCAAGCGCACGTCTGCCTCCTTGCTGCCGTCGAGCAGCATACCAAAGCCTCCATTGATGACCTCTCCCCAGCCAACGCCACCGCCATTGTGAATGCTAACCCACGTAGCGCCCCGGAAACTGTCGCCAATGACATTGTGAATGGCCATGTCGGCGGTAAATTGAGATCCGTCGTAGATGTTTGAGGTTTCGCGATAAGGTGAATCGGTTCCGCTTACATCGTGGTGATCGCGACCTAAAATAACCGGGCCAATTTTCCCTTCCGCTACGGCTCGATTAAACGCACGTGCAATATTGATGCGGCCTTCTGCATCGGCATAGAGAATGCGCGCTTGTGAGCCGACAACCATTTGGTTTTCTTCCGCTGCTTCAATCCACTGTATGTTGTCTTGCATCTGTTGACGGATTTCCGCGGGGGCACTTTCCGCCATCGTTCGTAGAACCTTGGAAGCTATGCGGTCAGTTTCCTGCAGATCATCGGGGTCCCCGGATGCACAAACCCATCGAAACGGGCCAAATCCGTAATCGAAACACATGGGGCCCAAAATGTCTTGTACGTAGGATGGGTAGCGGAAACCACCGTTGTTTTCCGCCATTACTTCAGCGCCGGCACGCGAGGCTTCTAACAAAAAGGCATTGCCGTAATCGAAGAAATACGTTCCGCGTGCAGTATGCGCATTAACCGCAGCAGCATGACGACGCAGCGATTCTTTTACAACTTCTTTGAAACGATTTGGTTGAGCCGCAATCATTTCGTTGGCTTCTTCAAGAGTAAGCCCAACGGGGTAATAGCCACCAGCCCAAGGATTGTGCAAAGATGTTTGGTCTGATCCTAAATCAATATAGATGCCTTCTTTGAAAAAGCGCTCCCAAACGTCAACGACATTCCCGATGTAGGCAAAACTGGTGTTTTCTTTATTGGCCTTAGCTGATTTCACGTCAACCACTAAGTCATCTAAGTTGTCGATGAGGCGATCCACCCAACCTTGATCAAAGCGCGTTTGAGCAGCTTTGGGATTTACCTCTGCTGTAACCGATACACAACCCGCAATTTTTGCGGCTTTAGGTTGTGCGCCGCTCATTCCTCCTAAGCCGGCAGTGACAAACAATTTACCGCGTAAGTCCTCACCATTTTTGCTGATTTTTCTCCCGGCGTTCATCACCGTAATGGTTGTACCGTGTACGATGCCTTGTGGGCCAATGTACATATACGAGCCAGCCGTCATCTGTCCGTACTGCGTTACACCCAACGCGTTGAATCGCTCCCAATCATCGGGTTGAGAGTAGTTGGGGATCATCATTCCGTTGGTGACGACAACACGTGGCGCATCCGGGTGAGAAGGAAATAACCCCATGGGATGTCCGGAGTACATGTGTAACGTTTGCTCGTCGGTCATTTCCGATAGGTATTTCATGGTAAGCAGATACTGCGCCCAGTTTTGAAACACACCACCGTTTCCGCCGTACGTAATCAATTCGTGAGGATGCTGCGCAACCCGTGGATCTAGGTTGTTTTGTATCATCAACATGATTGCAGCTGCCTGTCTGGATTTGTGGGGATATTCGTCGATTGGACGAGCATGCATCGGATAATCAGGACGCAACCGATACATATAAATGCGCCCGTACGTCTCTAACTCTTCGGCAAATTCAGGCGCTACAACCTCTTGCTGCTCGGGGGTAAAGTACCTCAGAGCATTGCGAAGAGCAAGTTTCTTTTCTTCGCGAGAAAGGATGTCTTTTCGCTTTGGTGCGTGATTGACCTCGTGTTCGTAAGGCTTGGGTTCAGGGAGCTGCTGGGGAATTCCTTGGCGGATGGCTGCAGAAAAAGCTTCAGATTTGACCTCTGGCATGTCGCTATGCTGTTTTTATTTATGATTGTCGTATAACTGTAACGTACGCTGTTACACCATAAAACCACCCTGAAAATAAAATGGTTTTAGGGTGATTAACGTGGCAAAATTAAACGTTGAAAGCATAACCATTAAATAATTAAAACGTTCATTTAATTGCCGCTTTATCGATTGCGTAATTCATCAAGCTAATTGGTTTAATGTATCGTTATAAAAGATAGCAATAACCTACCACTGCATTGAAACTGATGATTTTTTCCGAATTCGATTGCGATTTTATCCATTTAGAACATACTCCCCCACTTTAGCCCTCCATTTTTAGAAATGAGAAAGGGTGTTTTTGGCGCGGCTAAAGTGCCAGTCATTAAAGAATAATCGCATATCTTTACAGCACGTTAAGCACTAGTATGTAGTGCCGCGCACATTGTAACGAGCAAAACAATGGTTAAAAAGCTGCTATTTAAGAAGTAGAGATGTTGATGTCAACCTATATAGTACGCCACGTAACATGAAAAAAACAATCAGCCACTTAACAGTTCTATTATTCATGCTGTCAAACCTTGTGATGTGTCAGCAAGATTATAAACAAACCATTGAAGCGGAGTTTACGGATTACTTAAACACCATTGTGAACATGGAGTTTGAAAAGTCAGTGGAATACATAGTACCGGAATTTTTTGACGTTGTACCGAAGTCGCAAGTCATTATGATGATGCAACAAGGGGTAAAAAGTAAATTAATGGAAACGGAAATCCTCAATCCTCAAATACTGAAGATTGACAACGCCGTTAAAATTGACGGCAAATACTACGTGCTTTTAACCTATTCCAGTGAAATGAAAATCCGTTTTTTTGGCATAGAAGACGAAACCAAATACGAAAAATCATCGCGATTGAGTATGACGAAGGGATATCTGGAGGACACCTTTGGATCTGATAATGTTTACTACAACGACGAAAAAGACCGCTTTGATATTCAATCTGTGAAAGACGTTTACGCCATCTCGGAAAACGGGCAAGACAACTGGAGGTTTTTGGTGATAGAAAAAGATCAAAAAATGATCATAGACCACGTTTTGCCCACAGAAATCTCGGAGAAACTGTAGACAAATAACATTTAATTCCAAAAAAATTCAAGCATGAGACATATCATACTCCTTCTTTTTATTCCAGTTTCATTTGCATTTGCCCAGCAACCTTACGGCAAAAACGCCGAATGGTTTTTGACGTTTAATGGAAACCATATGGGTTATGGTGCTGGATATGGTCATGTTTATCACCATAAAGACAGCATTATTGATGGGGCAGAATACCAGTGGATGCAGCACTTTAAAATAACCATTATTAGAACAGGTCCAAACCCTGAAGATCTTGATTATCTGTCCAATGGTATTGCCAACAACTTTTTTTATCGTACAGAAAACAACAAAGTGTACTACTACAGTTTTGATTTTTCTGATTCCCATCTCATATTTGACTTTGACGCCCGGGTTGGCGATACTGTTTTCTTCCGCGATACGCTAGTTTACATCGACGACAGTTGCACGCATTTACCGGGCTATGTCGTTACAGGCAGAGGTACTGAAATGATTGATGGAAAACCAATGGAGTACTGGGATATCGACTCTATTTTTTGGGGTGGTCAGTTTTTGGATGGCAACAGAATTTATCGTGATATGGGCGTACTTCATACTGTCGGAACAACATCCTTTAGAAGTTGTCATACACTGTTTAGTAGATGGAACTTTTATACAATACGTTGTTTTACCAACGACAGCATCCATTACCGACACCCAACTTGGAATCGAGACTGTGACCATTTCTCTGGCCTTTCGGTTGACGAACTTGATTCAAAGCAATCGTGGTCGGTCTACCCCAACCCAACAAATCAAACCTTAAACATTTCCGGCTTTCCAGAAGGGCATAAACTATCTGTTTCTGTTCTCGATTTTCAAGGAAAAATGGTTGGCGAATATGGGTTATCAGATGGTGAAACGCAGCGCATAGACATCGGTAACTTACCGGTGGGCATGTACCTTGTTCGCGTTGTTGATCAAAGTGGCCGGGTTGTGTACGTGGATAAGGTTTTCAAACAGTAGAGTCAAAACGCAACATTGGCTTAGAAAATGACGTGCACTTCTGATAAACGTTAGACGTACGTTATACGATCACAACGCATTTAATTCTGATCAATTACCCTTATATCCACGCCAACACAAAACACCTAACATTTAATCTCCAGCCCATGTCTAAAATCGATCACACTCCACTGATTGCCCCGCCCATTTTATGTGAAGCACACGGAGCACCGTTGTGGTTGAAGTGTGAGAATATGCAGCAGACGAACTCCTTTAAGGCGAGGGGTGCCTGGAATGCTGTGAAAAAACTGCGCAACCCGGAACGCGGTGTCATTACGCACAGTTCGGGGAACCACGGACAAGCACTCGCCTGGGCAGCGCGTATGCACAATATCCAAGCGCATATTATTGTTCCCGAAAATGCACCCCAAGTGAAGGTCAATGCCATTCGTAGACATGGTGGCATCATTCACATTTGTGCACCCGGTATCGATGCGCGTGAGGAAACGATGAACGCCATTCGCAAAGAGGGCAAACAAACCTTTATTCCGCCGTATAACCACGAAGATGTTATTGAAGGACAGCGCAGCTGCGGTGAAGAAATCGTTCGCGATCAACCGGATTTGGACTTTCTCTTGGTGCCCGTTGGTGGAGGTGGTTTATTGAGTGGTTGTGCCTTGGCTGTGAATGAACACACGCCTAATACTAAGGTTTACGGATGCGAACCGGAAAATGCCGACGATGCAAAGAAGAGTTTTGACAGCGGAATGCTTCATCATCCCGGAAATCCAAATACCATTGCCGATGGACTCCGTACAGGACTGGGCGATATTACCTTTGGTTACATTCAGAAGTACGTAACCGACGTCTTCACCGTAAGCGAAGATGAAATACGCAACGCTTGGGCATTTGCCGTTCATCGCTTGAAGCTCATCATAGAACCCAGTTGTGCCGTTCCCTTGGCAGTATGGAAAAAACACCACCATTACTTTAAGGGAAAGCCCGGTGCTATGGTGATTACCGGTGGAAATGTTGACCTTGCAAAACTTCCGAGTTTTGATGAATCTTTGGGCTTCATTTAATACATTTGCACTCATTAAAAATCAGATGCTTAGTCTTTGAATACCCAAAAAGGCCAATAGATTGGGACATTTATCGCTAATAATATTATCAAACAACCCACATTCATGAAACCACTAATTGACGCACTGCCTCAGCACATTCTTGCCGCTTTAGACATTTACAAATCCACCGCATTAAAGCCCGCCGAACGCCGCATTGATACACTTGTAATTACCGGATTAGGAGGCTCGGGAATTGGCGCATCCATTGTTGCTGAAATGTTGAAAAATGACTTTCAAATCCCCGTTGTTATCAATAAAGACTATCAGTTGCCCGGCTTTGCCAACGAAAATACGCTTGTGATAGCATGCAGTTATTCCGGCAACACCGAGGAAACCATAGCGGCAACCGAAGAAGCTTTAGAGCGCGGCTGCATGCTGATTGCCATTAGCTCTGGAGGTACCCTTATCGAAATGGCCAAAAAACACGAATTCAATCATTTGGTTGTTCCCGGAGGAAATCCTCCGCGTTCGATGTTGGGGTACAGCTTGGTATTGCTGTTTGCCATTATGGAGCATTACAAACTTGCGCATACTGATGTCCATACATGGACTAAGCGCCTGAGTGATTTTTTGACGAAAGAACACGAGGCTTGTGACGCGGAAGCGCAGCGCATTGCCGAGCGCGTTAAGGGAAAAATTGGGGTAGTATACGCCTGCCAAGGTATGGGCGCCATTGCCGAACGCGTCCGTCAACAGTTCAACGAAAACAGCAAAATGGTAGGTTGGAACGGAACCATTCCCGAGATGAATCACAACGAACTTGTTGGTTGGCATTTTGAACATCCGGAAATTGCGGTAGTCATCCTTCGCTCGGCCTTCGAACATCCGCGCAACGCCATGCGGGCGGAATTAAACCGCGATATCCTCCTCAAAAAAACAATCAACGTTATTGAAATCAATGGTGTAGGGGAAACGCCAATCGAAGCTGCATTTCACATCATTCACATTACCGACTTGTTATCGCACCATCTCGCCGAAGCACACGGAGTGGATATTTTCGACATTGACGTTATTGATTACTTAAAGGGCGAACTTGCCAAACGTTAAACACACGTTTTTCGTTATCAATCGAGATAAGCATTAACAACATCATATAAATCATGGATATACGGACTAGTTTTTCACTGGTAAACGCATTAAAAAACGCGTCATTTGCCATTTTAGCTTTTGTATTTGCTACCGGTTGTGACATGTTTGGCCCCAACGAGCAAATCATCATTAAGGGAAATGTAGACGGTGCCGATGAGGTCATCGTACTACTCATGGATACCAACGATGTGATGCGTTCCGATACCGTGGAAATTCGCAATGGCTTTTTCCGGTTTAAATCAAAAATTCAAGAACCTGAGTTTTACGTTCTCGAATTTGCCAGCGGTATGCGTGTTCCTCTTGTAGCTTATCCCGGAGACCTAATCACGGTAGACGTCAACGCTGCGACACCCATGGGAAACTACCAAATGGAAGGAAATGAGAGTTTGGAAATTCTGATGAAACTCAACGCCTACATGATGGAGTCGTTTGCCCTTGTAGATAGCCTCGACGAGGTAATGACGCGTGTACGCGAACAAAACCCCAATGAGCTGATGCAAGTACGACAACAGCTGGACATGGCGTTCCAACGACAAGTTACCAAACACCGTGAGAACCTTCGCCAATTGCTGGCCGATAATACCGATGACCTCGCATCGCTGTTTATTTTACCGCAGCGCTTGGGTCAACGGGAATTGGTTTCCGTGGTTGATAATTACGATCTCTTCAAAGAATTGCTGAGCAATATGGAAGACGAACATCCGCGTTGTCGCCATACCATTTTTTTTAACTCACAGCTAAAGCGTTACGAGAAAGGGATGGACTTGGATAAACGCCGGAAGGCAAATGCTCAAAATCTAAAGGAAGGCAATCCCATTCCCGATATCGAAATGGCCGGTCCGGACGGGGAAATACATCGCTTAAGTGACCTTCGGGGTAAGGTGGTGCTGCTCGATTTCTGGGCCGCTTGGTGTGGCCCCTGCCGCAGAGCAAATCCACGTGTTGTGGATTTGTACAATAAATTTAATGCACGCGGTTTTGAAGTCTTTAGTGTATCCTTAGACGGTCTGCCAAATCAGAAAAGCCCACGCGAAGAATGGATTCAAGCCATTGAAGACGACAACTTGAGTTGGCCCTACCACGTGGGTGAAGTAAACGGATGGAACTCGTCGGTGGTTACTGATTTTGCTATTGAGGGCATACCGTTGACGTTCCTAATCGATAAAGAGGGAAACATCCAAGGGCGAAATCTCCACGGCAAGGAACTGGAGGAGGCCATCAAATCATTGCTGTGATCGATGCAGGCCGCCTACGACTGGATGGCGAAATGCGGTTGGAAACCCCAGCAGTTTCAAACCGCTACGTGGAATGCATACAACGAGGGGCAGTCGGGCTTAGTGAATGCCCCAACCGGAAGTGGTAAGACCTATGCGGTATTGTTGGCGGCCTTGTTGCGCCAGCCCAATCCCTCAGGATTACACATCATCTGGATTACGCCCATACGCGCACTGGCAAGAGAAATATTACAGGCAACGGAACGCGCCATTGAGGGTATGAACCTAAAGTGGACGGTGGGCATGCGCACCGGAGATACCTCTACTTCGGAGCGTGCTAAAATGCGCAAGAAACCCCCAAATATTCTCATTACAACGCCCGAAAGCAGTCACCTTATTCTCGCACAAAAAAACCATCAAAAATGGCTCGCGGGTTGTCATACCATCGTTGTGGACGAATGGCACGAGTTGCTCGGTAGTAAGCGCGGTGTGCAGATGGAATTGGCGGTTAGTCGCCTGCGCAGTTACTTTCCCGAACTGCGCGTATGGGGTATATCCGCTACCATTGGGAATTTGGAAGACGCCTGCCGGGTGTTGGCTGGAAATGAAGGGGCGTTGATTCGTGCCGATATTGAGAAGCGCATCGAGGTGCGTTCCGTACTTCCCGATGAAATTGAGGTTCTTCCATGGGCGGGTCATTTAGGCACCAAACTGATTCCCAAAGTGCTTCCGGTCATTCACGCTAGTAAAACGACCTTGCTGTTTACCAATACTCGCGCACAAGCGGAGATTTGGTATCAGCAGCTCTTGGAAGCCGATGCGTCACTGGCTGGGCGCATGGCCATGCATCACGGATCCATCAGTAGAGAAATTCGCCAATGGGTTGAAGAAGCCCTCTATCGAGGCGATATTTCGGTGGTGATCTGTACGTCTAGTTTGGATTTAGGTGTTGATTTTCGTCCGGTCGACACCATCATACAGGTCGGTAGCCCTAAAGGCGTGAGTCGTTTTGTGCAACGCGCCGGCCGTAGCGGTCATCAGCCGGATGCGGTGAGCACCATATACTTTGTGCCCACCCATAGCTTGGAACTTGTGGAGGCATCGGCGCTACGCCAAGCGGTGCAGAGCAACATACGTGAAGACCGAACACCGCTGCGCAATGCGTGGGATGTTTTGGTGCAATATCTCGTTACGTTGGCCGTATCTGACGGTTTTTTCCCGGTAACCGTGTATGCACAGCTCAAAAAAACGCACGCCTACAGCAATCTGCCACGGAGTGTTTTCGACGACTGCTTGGTATTCATTACTCGTGGCGGAAACACACTTGGTGAGTACGATGAATTTCAGCGTGTTGATGTTACAGAAGAGGGCAAATACGTAGTGACCCGTAGGAAGATTGCCATGCAACACCGCATGAGTATCGGCACCATCGTAAGCGATGCGATGCTCCGTGTTAAATTTGCAAAAGGGGGGCACATCGGCACCATTGAAGAGTGGTTTGTAGCCCGACTAAAACCCGGCGACAGCTTTTGGTTTGCCGGACGTAGTTTGGAATTGGTGCGCATCAAAAACATGGAAGTTCAAGTAAAATTGAGCAAATCAAAGAAGGCCACGATTCCATCTTGGATGGGTGGACGCATGCCCTTAAGTGGAAAGTTGGGTTCTGTACTGCGCGAGCAAATGCACAGTGTAAAGAAAGGCATTCTACCTGCGGAGCTGGGCGAATTAAAGCCGCTTTGGGATTTGCAAGCTGAGCGCTCTCACTTGCCGTCGGAAGGGGAACTGCTAATGGAGTATTTCCACACCCGCGAGGGCTTTCATCTCTGTTGCTACCCCTTTGAAGGGAGGAACATACACGAAGGATTGGCCGCTATGTTGGCGCATCACTTATCTATGGAACGCGGTCAAACATTTTCCATTGCCATGAACGACTACGGGTTTGAACTCTTGAGCGACCGGGAAATACCAATACGCGACGAATTGGAAACCTTGGTATTCGAACGCATGAATGTAGAGCAAGACCTTGAAGCAGGAATCAACGCAGGGGAAATGGCTCGTAGGCGCTTCCGCGATATTGCAGCCATATCGGGTATGGTGTTTCAAGGATACCCTGGTAAGCCCGTTAAAGACCGTCATTTACAAGCATCTTCGGGTTTGCTCTTCGATGTGTTGCAAGAGTACGAGCCCGATCACTTTTTGCTCGCTCAGGCGTACCGAGAGGTGTACGACAACCATATGGAGGCACAACGCATGCACGACGTGTTGGAACGCTTACGCCAGTTAGAGGTCGTTTTAATGCATCCCGAAAAACCCACACCATTTGCATTTCCCATTATGGTAGATCGACTGCGCGAACGCGTAAGCACAGAGTCGCTGGAAGAACGGGTAAAAAAATTACAGCTGAACAGCTAGTAGAGACAGAAGATCTTCTGTCTCTATTATGGTTGTTAAATCGTTAAATAGAAACACCTTCCGCCGAATTCATTAAAAGTTCGCCGATGGTATATATAACCGAATCTGTGCGCCAAAAAATGAAAACGATCGATGGCTATTGTCGTCTAAGTCAGAAAAGGGTGAATGGATGCTGTAAAAAGGCGCTATTTGGAGATAATCACTTACCGTTATCGGGAACTCCACCCGGCCTACAAGTGAGAAGCTGAAGTTTTTGTCACTTATATCGCTGGAAATACCTATGATGAAAGACTGGCCAAATTTTTCATTCCGATTGTGTCGGTACCCAAGGCCAACGGATGAGGACATGATGCTACTACCGTCAAACATGATGTTGTTTTCCGTTATGGGTCTTGCGACACCAAGATCAAATACTGCGGTGTAGGCAAGATTCCGTCCAAAGTCAAATGAGGTACCAAAAATGCCACCGCCTAACAGTGATGTAGATTGCGGTATGGATCTAGAAACCAGCGCAGGAGCAATATATATTGCGTAGCTATTTTCTGCTATTATCGGAATAACCTTTTTCTTATAATCAATTTGCGATTCATATAAGATGATTGTTTTGCGACTCGGTAAGCGAACTTCATAATATTCATTTGCTACCATTCGCTTTACTTTACCACGTATGATGTTTCCGTTTTTTAATACAAATTCCGAAATGATCATGCTTGTACCATCGGGTATAAATCCTGATTGCCCCTGTGCATTCAGATGTACGATCAAGGAAAAGACTATGCTGAACGTTAATGTGGTAAGTTTCTCTAAATGGCTATCGGTAGAGTTCATACTTTTATTATAAATCTTGGTCGTTTTTTTTAGGCTTTTACATGTGTAATCAATACATCATATCTTGGTTAAAAACAGGGCTGTTTAACATATTACCTGTACGGGGTAATGCGTTGTAAAACTTGAATGAGATTCCCAACAAAATTAGTGGTTGCGATGGGTACAGATTGTAATATTGAAATCGTGAAAAAATCGACATACCCGTTTTTGATCCGATGCCAAATTCATAGTCGTACAACAAGCTAAACACTAATGGAGACGGTTCTTGCTGTTCGGGCTGAGTCCAAAAATAATCATCACTATCAAATAGCTCCATGTATCCAAATCCACCGCCCATGGCCAAGGTGTGAATACTCGATTTGTTGCGATTGAATCGATAACCACATAGGAGTTCGAATGATAAGGCCACACCCTCGGTCGTAGCTGCGTTACCCAAAGGATAGAAAAAACTCCCCATGTAGTCCAGCTGAAACACCCAGCTAGACGAAAACTCATATCCGTAGGAAATGTTGACGCCCGGTGCAGTTCCAATGGCATCACGTCTAAGGAATCCGGCGTTTATCCCGACCCCGGTAAATACATTAAAGTCTCGTCGATCGCCTACTGCCCAAGCGATTTCCTTAATCGATTCGCGCCTGACGATGTGCTCTCCCGTAACGCGAACATCAATGATGTACGCATGGGATGTTACGCCTACTATTCTACCTCGATAAACCAATCCGTCGTTGGTTGTAATTTCGGAAATGTATAGCGGATAGAACAAATCAATGAGATACTGCTCATTATTTCCTGTGCTGTATTCTGCGGTGTCCGTGTAATCATTTTGCGCATTAAGAAATACAGAAGTAAAGATAAAAACGAGCAGCCAAGATAGTAGGGTAATTTTATTCATAGAATTCTACTTGATTATTAAAATCAAATTAACAACCAAATATACATCCTAAATGATTACCAAACGTCTTTTCGATGGGCGTCCATTTTTACAAAAAAGAAAAGTAGGATTGTAAATGCCCAAAGAGAGGATCCTCCATAACTAACAAAGGGTAGAGGTATGCCAACTACGGGGAACAGTCCTATGGCCATGGCAATGTTGATGGTAAAGTGAAAAAACAAAATGGACGCCACGGCATATCCGTAAATGCGGTACATGGTTATTTTTTGACGCTCTGCCATCATCAACAAGCGAATGATGAATGCGGCAAACAGCACAAGCACGGCAACGCTTCCAATGAACCCCCATTCTTCCCCAACAGTGCAAAAGATGAAATCAGTGTGTTGTTCGGGAACAAAGTTGAACTTGGTTTGTGTGCCTTGTAAAAACCCTCGTCCTGTAAAGCCTCCAGACCCAATGGCAATCTGTGCTTGATGGGTATTATAGCCCACCCCCTGCGGATCGTCTTCCAACCCCAGCATGATGTTGATGCGATTGCGGTGACGGTCTTCAAGTAGGTTGTGAAAGGTGAAATCAACACTTTGAACAAAGCCCAAAACGAGAGCCATAATGCCCAACCACCGAAACCATTTTCCTTTGCGTTGTGCATAGATGAGTAACAAGAATGGCAAAGCGAGCACCGCCGAAAGAACGAGTGAGTCAAAGATGAGACTGAATACAAAAAGAACGCCCATGGCTACTCCAAGAAAAATCCACAAAGGCGAAAGTCCTTCTCGGTGAAAGACAAACACAAACGAGGAAAACACTATGGCTGAGCCTAAATCGGGCTGTGGTAGGATGACCAATGCCGGCAGCGCGATGATGCCAATGGCGGTAAATCGTTGGCGTATGTTTTTCCACTGAAAGTCGTTGGATCCCATGTATTTTGCTGCCGCTAGGGCAGCCGCTACTTTAGCAAATTCCCCGGGTTGAATGCCGATACTGCCAATCGTAAACCACGATCGTGCTCCAGATATTTTTTGGCCAAATAACAATACCGCTACCAAGGACAATATCGATACTGCATAAACCGGCCAGGGCAATAGGTTAAACAATCGGATATCTAAGGCCAAAGTAATGACGATCAATACGATGGCTCCCATTATGAAAATAAGCTGTCTGCCATGGTTTTGATTCATGTCAAAATACCCGGTGTAGGCTTCCGAAAAGGTGGCAGAATATATATTGAGCCAACCAATAAAAAGCAATGCCACGTACATCAGCACAATGCCCCAGTCTAGATGAAATTCTCCGCGGTTATTCATTGCTGTTTACGCTGTTTGATTGCTCTTCTTTTTCCTTTTTTTCCGCCTCCAATCGTGCAAGCCGTTCAGCCAGTCGCAATGCTTGATTGCTGTATTCCCCCTCCAATGATCCTTCCAACATTCGTGCTTCTACGTGTGGTCGAGAGATTTCTCCCGTGAGGTACTTTTCCATAATCAAGCTGGCAATAGGGGCGGCCCAACGCGAACCCCAATACCCGTTTTCAACAAATACGGCAATGGCAATTTTCGGATTGTCTCTCGGTGCAAATGCCATAAAGATGGAGTGGTCTTGACCGTGTGGATTTTCTGCTGTTCCTGTCTTACCACACATTTCTATGCCATCGACTTGGGCAAAGCGCGCCGTTCCTTGTTTGAATACTTGCGCCATGCCTTCAATTACGGTTTCAAAGTGAACACTGTCGACCAAGCTTAATTTTGGTTCCGTAAAATGTGGGTCGCTGATGGGTTCGTCGCCAATGCGCGACACAACGTGCGGGGTGTAGTAAAACCCTCTATTGGCCACTGTTGCGGCAATATTAGCAAGTTGCAGTGGTGTAATGAGCAGTTCTCCCTGCCCAATGCCGTTGGAAATTGTCGATACGGATTTCCATTGATGGTCACTGTAGATGTTATTGTAGTATGTGCTGTCGGGTACGTGTCCACGCCGCCCCGTGGGAAGGTCGTTGTTAAAAAACCCTCCCATTCCAAAACTGCGCACGTACTCGTTCCAGCGCTGCAAGCCTTCCGGTGCGGTAGGGTAAGCGTCTACAATTCGTTTATATGTTTCGCAGAAATAGTTGTTGCAACTTTTGTAAATGCCTTTTAAGAGCGGAATTGGTGAATGTGTACCGCATCCGCAGCGCACAAATAGTCTTCCGTACCGAAAGCCCCCACCACAGGTGTAATGTGAGTTTTCAGAAATAGCGCCTTCTTGCAGTCCAATTAAAGCATTGACAATTTTAAATGGAGACCCCGGAGGATACTCTGCCAATAACGCTCGATCAAACAACGGTTTTTGTAGGGAGTCGGCAAAAAGTCGATAATAGTTTTGATTGCGATGGCGCCCAACGAGAAGTCCGGGATCGTATGTGGGACTGCTCGCAACGATGAGCAACTCACCGCTTGACGGCTCAATGGCAACGATGCCGCCGCGTTTATTAATCATTAAGTCCTCGGCATAGCGCTGTAATTGAATGTCAATGGTTGTAGTAAGGTGATTTCCAGGTTCTGGTAAGGTGTCGTAAATGCCTTCTTGAAACCGGCCTTTTTCACGGTTGTGCACGTCAACCACAACACGACGCACGCCGTCGGTACCGCGCAACTGAGACTCGTATGATTTTTCGATGCCGGCTACGCCGTAAAAATCACCCTTGCTGTATTCGGGATTATTGCGGATGAACGTTTCGGATACCTCACCAATGAATCCGGCAATGTTGGGTGCTCCGTCGTATAAATACTCGCGTAAAAGACGTCGTTGAAAGTAAAATCCCGGGAAGAATATGATGTTTTCCTGAACGTTTATGTATTCAGAACGCATCATTTGTTTGATGACAACGGAGGGTTTTAGTCTTGAATAATGTGTAGCTCGAATCAATTTGCGCTTTAAATCGTTCTTTTCAATTTGAAAGATTTCACAAAACATTGCCGTGTCTAAATCCCGAACTTGCGACGGAACCACCATGAGGTCGTAGGCCGATTGATTGCCGACAATCAGCTTTTGGTTGCGATCGTAAATGTGTCCTCGGGGAGCGTAATCCTTAATGCGGCGGATGACGTTGTTTTCTGCAGAAAGTTTTAATGACTCGTCGATGATTTGCAAGTAAAACAAACGCGCAGTGAATATGAGTAATACCGCTATAACAAAACCCGTAAGCAGAAAAAAACGACGGTTCATACTAAAGGGATTTTTTTGCCTGTGGAGATATCAAGCCCTGAATCACCAATATAACGACAAGACTGAAAACCGTGGTAGAGATGGTGCGCAATAAGACGATATCGATATTGGATAATCGTAGGGCATCAACAAAAAACAAAACAAAGTGATGCAAAAACAATCCGATAAACACGTAAAGGGTAAAGTTGCGAAAGCCCAGTACTGCCAGTGAAACGCTTGGCAATTCGCGCCCCGATTGGGTAGAGACCAATCGGAGTAGAATGGGGCGTAAGTAAGCGAGTACAACAGCTGCAGATGCGTGAAGAGCACCGGTGTGCTCAAAAGCGTCAACCGCAATGCCGGTGAAAAACGCTATCACCAGCACCCCGTGTTGATTCATTGCCGCCGGCAGTGTCATAATCAATAGGGGGTAGTAATACGGATTCATGAACCCCAGTAATTGAATGTTATTGAGAATCAATACCTGAAAAAGTATTCCCAAAACAAACCCCAACGGTATGCGTACGGATTCATTCATAGGTTTCTTGTTTTTCAATGTTTTGCAACTCATCGGCGCGAAAATTTTCCACCATATACACCGCGCGAATCGTTGAAAAATCAGTAGCCAACTGCACCTGAGCGTGTATGAAATCTCCGGTGGTGTTGTATTCAACACCGTCAACGATGCCTACAATCATTCCCGGAGGGAAGATGGAAGAGCGCGTATCGGTGACCACAGTATCACCAATATCTATGGTTGCGTGAGAGGGTAAATCGGTGATTTGACCAAAGCGATGGTCTCTACCATCCCAAGTAAGGGTTCCGAAGGCATTGTTTTTTTGCAGGGCAACACTTAGGCGTACATTGCTATGGATGATTGCTAAAGCTGCTGAATAGCGAGGATATACGCTTTTAACGATACCTACAACACCATTCGGCCCCATGACGGCCATTCCGCGGTAAACACCGTGTTTTTCCCCTTTATCGATGAGGAGTGTGTTGTTGGTCTTTCGGAAACTGCGATTAATTGCTCTCCCCGGAAACATGCGGAATTGTTGTTCGAACAGTTCGTTTTTCAAGGGGAAATATACCGGCGCATCCAAAACAAACATGTCTTGGGTTAAGCTGCGCAAGCGAGCGTTTTCTCGTTGAAGTAATTCATTTTGCGAACGCAGGGATAAATAAGTGTCAATTTGACTTCGGGCATCAATAATGCGCGCATTTAGTCCGGCAGTTGCATGATTCCATTTACTGCGTTGAAAGGATTTTGTATTGACCAGTAGCGTCAGGCAAAGCACTTGCAGACCAATGAAGAGCAGCTCAACGCTGTTTCGTTTAAAGAATGCAAGTAGCTTACCCATGTGATGCGGTTAATCAACGAATGAGGAAGTTGAATTTATCGATGTTTTTAAGCGCAATGCCCGTGCCTCTAACAACCGCACGAAGAGGGTCTTCAGCCACGTAAACAGGTAGGTCAGTACGCATGGAAATACGTTTATCCAATCCGCGGAGCATACTACCACCTCCTGCTAGGTATATACCGCTGTTGTAAATGTCTGCCGCCAATTCCGGGGGCGTCATCGACAAGGCTTCCATGATGGCCTCTTCAACCCGTACGATGGATTTATCTAATGCACGAGCAATTTCCTTGTAGGTAACCATCACCTGTTTGGGCTTTCCACTGAGTAAGTCACGTCCTTGTACCGGGTAATCATCCGGTGGTGATGTCAGTTCGTCTATGGCAGCACCAACATTGATCTTTATCTCTTCCGCTGTGCGCTCTCCAATGTACAGGTTGTGTTGGTTTCTCAAGTATGAGGAAATATCGTTGGTAAAGACGTCACCGGCAATTTTGATGCTTTTGTCGGATACGATTCCACCAAGAGCAACGACGGCAATTTCGGTGGTGCCACCTCCTATGTCGATGATCATATTACCTTTGGGTTCCTGAACATCCACGCCAATACCAATGGCTGCCGCCATGGGTTCTTGAATGAGGTAGACCTCTTTGGCACCGGCATGCTCGGCAGAATCGCGTACGGCTCGTTTTTCTACTTCAGTGATTCCGGAAGGGATGCAGATGACCATGCGGAGTGACGGGGCAAACATTCGCTTTTGAAATCCGGGGATGCTTTTAATCATTTCCCGAATCATATATTCTGAAGCATTGAAGTCGGCAATAACGCCGTCTTTAAGGGGGCGAATCGTCTTGATGTCCTCGTGTGTTTTCCCGTGCATTTGGCGGGCTTCGTGGCCTACCGCGATAACTTTATTGGTATTGCGATCGATGGCAACAATACTCGGGGCATCCACCACAACTTTGTCGTTGTGAATGATGAGCGTGTTGGCTGTCCCGAGGTCAATGGCAATATCTTGCGTAAAAAAATCAAAAAGTCCCATGGTTTATCAGTGTTTAAAATGGCGGGTTCCTGTAAATACCATGGCCATATCGTGTTCGTTACAATAATCTATGCTCAGCTTATCTTTTATTGATCCTCCGGGCTGTATCACAGCTTTTACGCCTTGTTTATCGGCAATTTCCACACAGTCTGGAAATGGGAAAAAAGCGTCAGAGGCCATAACCGATCCTTTGATGTCAAAGTTGAAGTTCTTGGCTTTTTCAAGCGCTTGGCGTAGGGCATCAACGCGCGAGGTTTGACCTGTTCCACTTCCGATGAGCTGGCGGTTTTTGGCGAGTACAATGGTATTTGATTTGGTGTGTTTGCAAATTTTTGATGCAAAGATCAAGTCGTTGACTTCTTCATCGCTTGGAGTGCGACTGGTCGCCGTAGACAAGTCTTCAGCGCGGTCGGTTTTACCATTTCGTTGCTGAACTAATTTTCCGTTCAAGATGCTGCGCTCCTGCCAGTCAACAAAGGTCAAATCATTAATGGATAGCAAAATTCTGTTTTTTTTGCTTTTGAGTACTTCTAGCGCTTCGGGTTCGTACGAGGGAGCCATAACCACTTCTACAAAGAGCTTGTCTATTTCTTTTGCGGTGGAAACATCCAGTGTGCGATTACACGCAACTACGCCGCCAAAAGCAGATACGGGGTCACCCGCCAGAGCGTCTTTCCACGTATCGAGGAGCGTATCGCGACTGGCTAGCCCGCAAGCGTTGTTGTGTTTTACGATGACAAATGTAGTATCTTCAAATTCACTAAGAAGATTAAGGGTTGCATCGATGTCAAGTAAGTTGTTGTACGACAATTCTTTTCCGTGGTGGTGTTGGAGTACATCGCTTAAACGACCTTGAAAATACCCCTTTTGATGCGGGTTTTCGCCGTAACGCAACGTTGTTTTTTCATTGTATCCGGCAAACCAATTTTGAATAGCTGTATCGTAAGATGCGCTAACGGCGAAGGCTTCCATGGCAAAACGACGGCGCGTTTCCAAATCAACCATACCATCGTTAGCGTGAAGAATGTCTACGGCTCTTGCGTACTGCTCTCGGTTGGAAATAATCCATACGTCGTGGAAGTTTTTAGCCGCTGCACGAATGAGAGAAATGCCGCCAATATCAATCTTTTCGATGATGTCACTTTCACTTCCACCAGCTGCAACGGTTTCTTCAAACGGATACAAATCGACAACGACAACATCGATGGCTTTAATGTTGTGTTGGCTCATTTCGTCCTTGTCGGAGGTGTTATCTCTCCTGCCAAGTATGCCCCCAAATACAGCAGGGTGTAAGGTTTTTACTCGCCCACCTAATATGCTCGGATAGCCCGTAATATCTTCAACAGCCTCGACGTTTTTTCCCAAATTGCGAATGTGTTTCTCGGTTCCACCAGTTGACAGGAGTTTAACACCGTATTGGTCAAACGCTTCTATAAGTGCATCCAAACCCTCTTTGTGAAATACAGATATCAGCGCCTTTTGGGGCTTAAGTTGCTCATTCATTGCTTGTTATTTTCAGACTGCGAAAGTACGTAAAGTTAACGGTGGTATCAATAGGATGCGTAAATTTATCCAAAATTTTTTTGTTTGCTAAAAAGCGAATTAATTCGGGAATGATATGCGTTTAAATGGGGTTCTTTTTTGGCTGCTGACGTCCGTGTCGTTTGCTTGGAGAGCGCTTAAAACAAATAAGTTAAGAGCGTTTTTGTCGCTAATAGGCATTACCATAGGCATCTTCGCCATCATCACTGTTTTTGCAATGGTAGATTCGCTCAAGCAAAACATTCGCGATAGTTTGGATGAACTGGGCAGCGAAGTGGTCTACGTGCAAAAATGGCCTTGGGGAACGGGGGGTGATTATCCGTGGTGGAAATACGTAGGTCGACCGGAGGTTAATGTAGACGATTTTTTATACATCCAACGAAATGTATCTTTAGCAGAATTTGTGGTCTACACTCAGTCCATTACCCGAACGGTAAGTCAAAGTGATGTAGAAGCTGAAAATACAACCATACAGTTTGTGTCGCATGATTTCCACGCGATGCAGAACAAAGAATTGCGCGAAGGGCGATTCTTCACCGAGTTTGAAAGTGCGAATGGAAGTCCTGTTGCTGTAATTGGTGCAGACTTAGCAGCCAAGTTGTTTTCAGGATCGTCTGCTCTCGGAGAAGTCATACGTTTTTCGGGTAAGCGCATTCGGATTATTGGCGTTTACGACATGCAGGGCAGCAGTTTAATCGGTGATGGCTTAGACGATCGCGTGGTGGTCCCGCTAAATTTTGGGCGTTCATTTTTAAATATGCGGCAACTCGGTTCTGCGAGTGTGGAAATCAAACCCTATCCTTGGATAAGTTCCGAAGAATTAATCAGTGAGTTGAGGGGGAAGTTTCGCGTACATCGACGGATTAGTCCCACATCTGAGGACAATTTTGCCATTAATGAAGTCACCTTACTTCAAGAGAGCATACAGAGTATTTTTTCGGTTCTCACCATTGCCGGATTGTTCATCGGCGGATTCAGTATTTTAGTCGGCGGTTTTGGTATTGCCAACATTATGTTTGTGAGTGTCCGTGAGCGAACCGGGGAGATAGGTATTCAAAAGTCACTGGGCGCCCGAAATAACTTTATTTTATTTCAGTTTTTATGGGAGTCGGTATTCCTTTGCATTATTGGCGGTTTGGCGGGGCTCCTATTGGTCTACGGGGTAATAACCGCTGCTGATGCTGCCGTTGACTTTGACTTCCGGTTAAGCAGTAGAAACATTACTTTGGGCATCGCCATCAGTGTGTTGATAGGGATTGTATCGGGGTTTATTCCCGCACTTACGGCAAGTAGACTTAGACCCGTTGATGCCATACGCGCCAACGGTTAAGGTTAAATCAGCTTGGTTGACAGCAATTTTAAACGCCATTAGCCCAAGTTTGATGCTAATTGATTAATTCTTGAACCTCCTCGTAAGGCAGTTTTTCCATGCCTTCTATATATTGGCTCAACTCCAACGCAATAAAGCGAAAATCCGTAGTTGCACCCGGAGGGAGTGTTTGCAGGTCACTGTCTTTCCAACTCACAAATACATGACCACTGCGCCATCCGAAATTAACTTCAGTGAAGTAGTCTGAGAATGTGACGGTGTAAGGTAGCTTTAAAAAACCTTGTCCAACATCTACATAGCCTAACAATACGTAATCTCTAAAGCCATCGCCGTCGAGAATATCCCATGATTCTTCATAGGTAAATCGAAAATCGGGATCGTTAAAATCACCTTCTTGAACCCAGTCGCTACCCGTTACACTAAAGTCCAACATGTTTGTTTCAGTTCCTTCCCCAGGTTCCCCAGGTTCTCCCTGCTCTCCTTGTGGTCCCTGGGGTCCGCGAGGCCCTTCTTCGCCTTCACAGCTGCTAAAGACTAAGGCGATGGAAATAATAAGCGGTGTGATGTACTTCATGATGTTTGGTTTTGCAGGTAAAAATATAAAAAGTCTCGCATTCTTGCGAGACTTTTTTTGAGGGTCGGTAAAAAAGGGGCGGGATCCGACCCTCGGAGGGTTACTTCTGTACGGTAATTTTTTTCACCATGCGTTCGTTGCCGCTGGTGATAACAATTTGGTACATGCCCGATGCCATGTTTTCGGTTGATACATCAATACTGCGCTCACCGTTTACGGTTTCTTCAGTAGTGTAAAGCGTTTGACCAAGTGTGTTAACGACACTAATTGTGGCATTTATTTGCTCTGAAGAAGACATGTTCACCGTAAACTGCGTGCTCGCAGGATTGGGGAATACACTTACATCGGCAAATGCGCTCTTAATGTTAGACTCTTCAACATCTTGAACACTAGCAGTAGCACTGGCAATGTTGATGTCATCAATCCATAGGCTGTTTCCAAAATCAGAAATGGCGCGGAAACGACAAACCAACTCTGTTGCGCTACCGTAGTCGGCAAGACCGATGACAATTTTGCGCCATACGGTTTGTGTTTCGGAGTGCTGGGGAAAGAAGCGAGCGTTAGACATAGGCGCAACAGTTCCTAAATCAGAACCGGAAGCCTGCCATACAATGTCCCAAGTAACACCGCAATCCTCAGAAACTTCAAATGCGAGGTAGTCATTAGATCCGGCATTAAAGGGTGCTTGCGCATAATTAAACGAAACGATAGATCCGGGCGCAGACGTCATATCAATTTTAGGAACGGTGATGAACGTTTCGTCGCCGGCTGGTTTTGCCCAAAAGTCAACGAGAAGGGA
This sequence comes from Cryomorphaceae bacterium, assembly GCA_007116495.1. GTDB lineage: Bacteria > Bacteroidota > Bacteroidia > Flavobacteriales > Schleiferiaceae > CSBr16-58. The sequence goes on from SKIJ01000049.1 coordinate 40,777, forward strand.
TTTCTCAGATGCGCCAAAGCCACCTAAGCTCCAATTTAAACCATTCACACTATTTTGATCGATGACAAAAACACCGTTTAAGTCACCAGAGTAAATGAAGTCGTTAGGTAAATTAAAATTTGGCGTACTTTCAAAGGTTTCCATTACCGGAGCAGGAACCGGATTAACCGGAAGTAGAGGAATTTCGATGGTTGGCGTGCTGTTGTTCATACTGTTGAAATCAAAAGCACCGTTGTTAACGTCTGTAATTTCGAACGTCAACGAGTTTGTTTGTCCGGCCAACAAAGACGCAGAGGGAAAGGTGATGGTCTCTGAAGCGTTTGGTGCTAAATTACCGGTGTAATTGAAATCAACGGGTGCACCACCATTTAAAGAATAACTAATAACTGCACTTGTAATGGGTTCATTTCCTTCGTTTAAAAGCGTAACTTCCGGAGAAAAGTCTTCAGCACAAAGGTTGCTGATGTTTTGTGGAAGGTTAGACAATCCGGCATCTACTGCTCCGGGAGGCAAAGCTAAAGGAGCTGAATACGCAGCATTGTAAACTTGCTTTGATGTGGAAGCAACGTTTTGTACCCAAGCAACCACTGCAATCTCGCCATAATTGTAGATGTAAGAAGGAATGGCTTCACTAAACGTGATTGTTTGGGGAGAACCCACGCTCAATCCACCGGTAAGAACCGTACCGGTTTCGTTGGGGTACATTTTGCGCATTACATTATAAAAGTCTTGCTCATTGGTTGATCCGGGTGGCTCGGGGAAGTTGATTTCACGCTCAATTAAGGCAACGTGCAAGCGAATATCGCCGGTGAGATTTGACGTACCCAAGTTGTTAGCCGTAGCGGTAATGAATATGGAGTCAAAATCAGCAGAAATGGTATGGCTTACTTGAACGTCGATGTCGGTGCCAAGATTGTAGGCAGCATCAATGTGACCTTGGTTGATGGTTCCAGAGTTGATAGGCCCGGTAACACCATCTACCATCACACCGGGTACAGCAGTTACGCCATAAAATGAGCGATGGTTGTTGTTTTCAGTGGGGTTTTGGGCGTTCATGGGGTCAGCTCCGGGAAAATTTGCTTGGAACTTAACCGAAATCGCTTTTGCGGTATTGTTGTCCAAAAGCGCATTCATCTGTGGATTGTTTGCCGCACAAGGGGGGCACGACGCGTTGGAGAACGCCTCTACGAGAACCAGTTTGTCTGGTTGTTGCGCGTAGCCAAGGGTGCTTATTAAACCTCCGACCAGCAATGTGTATATTTTTTTCATACGTGGTTGTTTGCGACTGATTTTAAGTTTCAGCCAAATTCTTAACACTAATTAAACATACGGCTAAAATATAAAAAAAATGCAAATAGAAAGCTGTTTTTTATAATTTTTGCAAACGGAAAAAATGTTACGACAGAGAGTTATGTCAAACGTGATATCGATAATCAATGTTATCTAAGTGTTTTTATAAAACCGCTTTGCCTAATCGAGTATATTCACGTACGAGATGATACGCAATAAGAAAAAAGTCAACTTCCCTTAAAGGCGTGCGTTCATTAAAAATTAGAAGTAACCGTCAATGTCACACCGTTAGATGGGGGTACAACACGGCAAATACCGCCTACACAGAAAATGCCTTCCATTTGGCGTCCGTAGTTGAGTTGAAAACGGGTAGTTTTGAGTGTAAACCCAACGCTGCCTAAGGGATATAATGAACGACGTTCGCGGTCTGGATTGCCGTAATTGTAGCTGTTTTGAATGGCGAAGAACCATTTTGGTGACACCGAATATTCAAATAAGGCCATCGCCCAATCGCCACGGTCATCTCTGTCTCTGAGAAACATCCCTTGAAATTCCATCCGCAAGCTATGGCGGGGTTTGATTTTATAGAGCAATTCCACAACAGCTGCGTTGATGTACAAGAGCTCTTGAGAGTTGGCCCCACCTTCGCGACTTAATATCTCGCGCGCGCTAACCCCGCGCTCCAGTACTTCTTGATTGTACTGAAAATTAAAGTAGCTAAGCGTTGCTTTCCACTTGCGGTTTAGGGTCTTTTTTAGTTCAATGTTTATATCTTGAAAGTACTGTATTGGCCCCGGGGTAAAAAAGTCAGACGTATAGCCGCGGGTACCACTTGGTGTCGTTATTGGCGTTCCGTCGGGTCGTTCGCCAACAACACGTTCATCAAGAAGTGTTTTGTTAAGACTATATGCGTCGCTGAAATTTATGGCGACTGTGGTTCCGTAACGGCCACCCAAGAGAGATTTACGTTTAAATGTATAGGTCAATTCCAGTTGTCGGGCAATTTCACCTGTAGGTTGCACGGCATAGGGGTAAAGCGCCGGAAGTGTGTAGGTGTGTAGTTTTGTTGTGGGGGGAAGAAAGTTGATTTGCGCGTCGATCAATCCTGCGTTGCGTTGCGAGCGAAAGCTCATGTCGTCTAAACGTTTGAACGATGCCATTATGCCAAGCCTGGGGCGTGAATACGTAAGCGTGGAAAGCAATCCGTTACCGGATTTAAAAATGAAGTCATTGTCTGCCGAAGGGTCGTTGATTTTATACACGCCTTCCGTACTCCAAGCAAATCCTCCATTTTGGAGGAGAAAGCGCCCACCATAGGCACCCACATTTTCCGGTAGGTCGAGGAAGGGGTCGTTGGCTTGTTCGTATTTCCCCACAAAGCTGGCTCCGGTTGTAATGAGCCAGCTCGATTTAGAAAGTCCGGAAAAGGCTTCGTTGAGGTTCAACTCTGCATCACCGCCACGAACAATTCCTTCTGTAGTTTCAAAGTACAAACGTTGACGCCCTACGATACCTTTTAAATAAAGCCCTTTAACCGGAGAGTACCGCAAACGCACTCCGTCTAATGCGTTATCCAAACCCAACCCACGTTCTTCAAACGCCCGCAAAAGCATTCCGCTGCCAAATTGCTCGTAGTAATTACCTACGGTTATGTCGAGCCCATCCTTTTTAAATCGTGCATAACGAAAAGGGATGCCCTGCCCGCGAAATCCTTCGGGCAAACCCAATAAGTTGTTTTGGTAATTCTCGTAGCGCAATCCGGCTTCAAAATCACCATTTGTGTACACAAGATTTGTGAAACCCGCTGCAAGGAAACGCTCATCGGGAAAGAAATCACCCTCGGGGTCGATTTCAGTATCGCGGAAATAATACTGAAAATCGCTCTGGAAGTTCCCGTGTATTTCCCCGCTACTTCCAAATATACCGTTGTTCTCAGGTTGCCCGGAGGATATTGTCGGACTCGTTCCGGACGGGTTTTGTGAAAATGAAAAAAAAACCAGACTCAATAAGAGCCCGGTTAGTAAATAGTGTTTCACTTAAAGGGATGTTTGAAAAATTGGTTTATTTATTTTGTTAACGTTTACGCGTTCTTGCGTAAGGTGTTTTCTGAACGACAACTTTAGAATCCAAACATTAAAACAGTTAAGCAACATAGAGGATTGGCGTTCAATAATGGTGCGTTACAAAGGTGTTGAATTGAATTCAGGATAACAGTTATTTGATGGTTTCTCCACGCGCAAGTTTCTGAACCAGTTCGTAGAGAATGTCTTCGTCACCCGGCACATAACCGTTGTGCTGCCACACCACCTCGCGTTTCCCGTTGAGCAAAAAGGTGTGAGGGGGATTGTTGACATTTAAGGCTCTACGCAAATCACTGTTTTCGTCAAGGTAAACTTCATACTCCCATCCTTTGCCGAGAACCAACGGCTTTACCCTTGCCGCATTACGCGCGTCATCAATGGATACCGCAATGAGCTTTACTCCGGTTTCCTCTACCCAGTCGATGTAGTAATCGTCGATGGCGCTCAATTCCGTAATGCACGGCTTACACCAAGTTGCCCAAAAACTAATGATGATGGGTTTCCCGTCGTTTTCAAAATCTTGGCTGCTAATGGTATTTCCCTTGAGGTCTTTAACTGCAACATTGGGTAACTTACTGAAGCTCCCATCTTGGGCAAATGCCCATGAAGACGAAAAAATGAGTGATAAGACAATGAACGTGCGCATATTGTTTGTGTTTTATTGTTTGTGAACCATCCATTTTTTGGTGGCTATGGTGTTGTTTTGGTGCAATCTGACAACATACATGCCATTTTGCAAATGTTGCGTTGGTAAAACAATGTTTTGCACTTCTCCTTGAGAAGCGTTAATCTCATGGCTGTATACCGTTCTTCCGTCTGTTGAAATCACATCTACACGTGCTGAGCCGCTTGCGGACATCTCAAACGACAGCACGCCTTCATCAGAACTGGGGTTGGGGTAAAGCGTAAAGGCACTTTCCATCGAAGCAAATTCATCTTGCGATAAAAACTCGTTGGCGTAAGCCGCCTGTAGGATGTCGTTGCCCGAGCGGTTTTGTACAACAACAACAATTTCTATGCGGTCATTCCACAAGTTGGTACTGTTTGCCGGTACTACGCCATTTGAATTGGTGAGTGTTACAGTTTCGCTGAACGTTTGAACCGTTCCGGTATTAAAATTAAGCACCCGTTCTCCCGTTGCATTGGGCAAAATAGTTCTGGTTACGTGTTTATAGTTCTGATCGCCATTTAGTGCTCCGCTGTAAACGTAATCTTTGTTTAACACAAAAATGAAAAGCCGAACATTTTGACCACCAAAATTTGAAAGTGCTTCTATTTGACCGTCTACGCTTATCTCAATGTCGTTGTTTCCTACCGGTGTGGCCGTAAAGTTATCGATGTCGATGGTTACAAATGAAGGCTCGCTGGCGGCATCGTCTACGGCATCTTCAAAAATGTCGCCGGCCGCAGCAAGGTTTGGAACACCTGCATAATTGACACGCGTTCCCTGAACGTACATGCTCGGGGCACTATTGACATTGTAAACACCTCTACGTCCATTACTAAAGCTATTTACACTGGGATCGCCAGCTGTAGGTATGGGAACTTGATTTTTTGCAATGGTTCTTCCCGAGCCGGGAACGTTGAAGTCCATTTGGGCTAAAAGAGGAGTGTACAAATTAATGTTCCAATTTGCACAAGGTCCACACGTACTGCTGGTAAACTTTTCGGCAAATACGGTCATATCAACAGAGGACGAAGTTCGAGCGGTATTCTCCGATAAGATTAATCCCGCTGGTTCGCCAAATTCGTTAATATTAAGCGGTTTGCCGTTAACTTGCTTTAAAATGACAAACACATCACTTTCTGATTCACTTTGATTGACATTCACTTTTTTATCAAAGCGCAAACGGGTTTGCTCTCCTTTGCCGAGCTCTAAATCAGTAAATGTTTTTTCAAATTGCTTGACGTGCTTTTCATTGGCAACAACAAATGAAACGGATGCCGACCGGATGATTTCCAAACCGGTATTTTCCACATCAATGTAAATGGGATTTGGGCGGTCGTGCGCTATGTGTTGTGCGGGAAACTGCTTAGTGATTTTCAACGGAGAAATTTCGGCTTCCTGAGCAAATGCACTCAAAGAAAGAACCGTAAATACAACACTAAAGGCATAAAATCTAATCATCACATTTTGTATTTTACGTTATATATCTACAAAGCCCGAGTTTTGCATTTTGGTTAGCACAAGGCTTCCCAAGACTGCAAATCAGGTTGGTGCATGGCTAGCACTACGCGATCGTTCTAGTCCAATACACTAATCAATTTATAAACAAGCACTAATTACTATGTGTCAAGTAAACCATTGTTGGTACAAGATTTGACACTTAACTAAAGCGTAAAATTACAAGAAATAACGAAACCACCAACACTTTATCGTTTTTTTTTGTACATTTGCATCAATTGACATAAAAATAGTGCGCTTTGTTGTGGTAATTTTTATATTAATCTACGAAACAGAAAGACACATTCAGCATGAAAAAATTTATACTTTCATTACTCATTCTTCCAATCTCACTGATGGGGCAGTCCCTCGAGATTGTATCTTTTGATTCAGTGGTGGTTGGTCATCCAACCGCATCATCCGATATATATGGTTTTGCCAGCATCAAAAACAATGCGTCGCACGATATAGAGGTTATGGTAACCCGTACCGTTGATACATCCAACGATTTAACTGCGCTCAACGCGATTTGCTGGGGATTGTGTTACGCTCCCGAAGTGGATACCACGCCAACGCCCATTACAATCGGTTCAGGACAAACAAATTCAACGGAATTCAATGGTCATGTATACCCTCCTATGGACGGGGTTGCCAGAACAGGTTCCATCACATACACATTTTTCGATAAAGACAATCCGTCTGATCAAGTAAGCATGACCGTCATGTATGTGACCACCGAATCTTTTTCGGTGTTCAACGAAGAAAAAAAGAAATCGGAATTTAAAGTCTACCCCAACCCCGCAAAAGATGTCGTGTTCATTGATATGCACAACATCAACCACGGCGATGCACGATTGGTTGTCAACGACGTAATTGGTAATACGGTAATGGAACAACAACTGTCAACATTTGCAAATCGCGAAACGGTTGACGTAAATGCATTGCGCTCCGGTTATTACTTTTTCAATTTATACATCGACGGAAATGTTATTGGAACAAAACGGATTCACGTCGTTCAATAAATGAAATTTTACCATCATATTAAAACACTCAAGTTGCTTAACTTGGGTGTTTTTTTTATTTTTGAAAAGTAATAACAGGATTATGGCTAGATACGAATTTAAACTCAACCAACAACGCATCCCTCTTTTTGTGCGTTTCATCGTCTCTACCCTAAGTGTTTTCTTTGCCGCATATTTGTTGAGTGGGGTACAGGTTCCAAAGTTCACCACCGCCATTTGGATTGCTCTGGCCATTGGGCTTTTAAACCTCTTTGTGCGTCCAATACTCATTTTTCTCACGCTCCCCGCCACGCTCATTACCTTCGGGTTGTTCCTCTTTGTTGTAAATGCAATTGTTGTGCTGATGGCAGCTTCACTTGTTGCGAGTTTTGAAGTCCATAGCTTTGGGTGGGCGATTCTATTTTCGCTGCTGGTCTCTTTTTTTAATGGTTTAATGTACGCTATAGGCGGGTACAAACAGCGTTCCAATCGACAGAATGACGAATTTTGAATTACTTCCAATAGGTAATGAGGAGCCGATTGTACTGTTAACGGGCTCTAACGAAGGCAACTCGAAAGACATACTACTCAATGCCAAACGCGATGTGACCAACATCTTAGACGCTGACCCGCTGGTGTCCTCTCTTTATCAATCACCGCCATGGGGCTTTATGGCGGAAAACAATTTTCTCAATCAAGCGCTTATTTTTACCTCTGCCATAGAGATAAACCCACTGGCATTGCTGCATCGGTTATTAGACATTGAGCGAAGCCACGGCAGGGAGCGAAAACGTGAAACCGGATACCAGTCGCGCACACTCGATATAGACATCATTCTCATTGGCGATCGCCGCATCAATCACCCTTCGTTAGTGGTTCCACACCCCAAAATTCAGGAACGCCGATTTGTACTTGAACCCATCTGCGAATTAATGCCCGATATCGTACACCCAGTATACAACAAACCGTTTTCGGAGCTATTGCGGGAGTGCGACGACCCGTCGGAGGTAACGCGAATTTAAAACACATTAAACGCCTCCGGAATCTCACCGCGCTTGAGGAGGTAGTGAACGCGAATGCTCAAATCGGTAATGACCATTTTGATGCTTCCGTAGCGCTGAATGTCCGAAATAGCTTCGTCGATTTCACCCAGCAGCTTGTGCGCGTTTTCCGGGTTAATGATTTTTGCAAAGTTGACCATTTTAAAATCGGTACGTTGAAACAAGGGATTCTCGACGGAAGGTTTGTACTTCGATAATACGGTTTGACGAATGGTTTGCAAGCAAAATCGCAGAAACGCAACCGCGAAAACACGGCCTTCCTTGTGTACTTCTTCGCCAATCTTGATGATTTCGGGCATGTTAACCGAATAACAAATCCGCATCCACCGCGTAAAGTAGACGGCAAGCTGCGAAAGCGATTCAGACTTGTGCGTCAAATTAAGTGCGTCGTTGAGGTTGCCCTCTACAAGTTCGGCAATCACATCGGCGCCATCGATGTTGCGCGCCTTGAGTTCGTTTTTCACTTCCTCCTTGCTCAACCGTGGAAAATGAACCGATTGAAGTCGGCTGGTAATGGTGGGCATCAAACTGTGAACTTGCTCCGACACCATCATAATGAGTGTTTTGCTCTCCGGCTCTTCAATGTTTTTGAGCAGCTTGTTGGCAGTTGCTATCCCTAAAAATTCAGGCAGCCAAATCAATACCACCTTATAGCCGGCGTAAAAGGATTTAAACGACAGATTATCGTTGATGGCCTTGGCATCTGAAACGCGAATTTCCATATTTCGCTTTTCTGCATTGAGCTTAGCTATCCAATCTTCGTGGTTGAGGTAAATGTTCTCGTTAACTACCTCACGCCATTCGGCAATAAACTCTTCGCTTAAACCAGTTTTTCCCTCTTCCTTACTGCTGTAGGTGGGAAAAACAAACTGTACGTCCGGGTGGGAAAGCTTCATCATCTGCCGACACGATGGGCATGCTCCACAGGCACCGCGTTCTGTTGGTTGTTGACAAAGAAGCGCCGAGATGTATGCGAGCGCAACGGCTAATTTTCCGTTGCCTGGTGCGCCGTAAAACAACTGTGCGTGACTGTTTCGCCCGTCCTTAAGCGCCTGTAAAATTCGCGCTTTTTCCTTTTCGTGGAATGGTATGTCGTCGAAGAAAATCATTTACGCGAAGGTACAGCAAACCACATTACATTTCCGCATTACATTCAAAAAACACCCTACCTTTGTCCTATGAATAACGACGACCCTATCATTGCCATTGCCACACCCTCCGGCATGGGCGCCATCGCTGTTTTGCGCCTTTCGGGTGATGGAGTGATTGAAACGGTAAATGAGGTGTTTAATGGCAAGAAAGACCTCCGTAAACAAAGCGGTTACACGGTTCACTACGGGGAAATTAAGGATGACGACACCGTCATCGACGATGTTTTGGTGACCCTCTTTCGCAACCCACAATCCTTCACCGGAGAAGATGTGGTAGAGATTTCCTGTCACGGTTCTACCTTCATCCAGTCGCGCTTGCTGAATTTCTTTCTACAAAAGGGCATACGCATGGCGGAGGCCGGGGAGTTTACCATGCGTGCGTTTTTCAACAACAAAATGGACCTGAGTCAGGCTGAAGCCGTCGCCGACCTCATCCATTCAGAAAATGAAGCCTCCGCAAAAATTGCCATTCAACAGATGCGCGGGGGGTTCAGTGCAGAACTTGCCGCACTGCGCGAACAACTCATCAATTTTGCGTCACTCATAGAGCTGGAGTTGGATTTTTCGGAGGAAGACGTTGAGTTTGCCAACCGCGATCAACTCATGGACTTGCTCAACAACATCGAACGCGTGGTTCGCAATTTAAGCGACAGTTTTGCACTCGGTAACGTCATTAAAAACGGCATTCCCGTTGCCATCGTAGGTGCGCCCAATGCGGGTAAGTCAACTCTGCTCAATGCGCTTTTGCGCGATGAGCGCGCCATCGTTAGTGACATTGCGGGAACAACCCGCGATGCCATTGAAGACGACATCCAATTGGGCGGGCTCACATACCGGTTTATCGATACGGCCGGTCTCCGCGACACCTCTGATGCCATTGAAAGCATAGGCATACGCAAAGCCTACGAGAAAATCGAGCAAGCGCAAATTGTGCTTTTTCTCTACGACGCCACGCAGTCTTTGGATGTGCTCCAAAAGGATTACCAAAACGTGGCCGAAATGTGCAACGACAAAACACTGATGGTGTTGGCCAACAAAACCGATTTGGCGAATGCCGTAAAACCTGAGTTCATCAACCATACGTTCATCTCCCTCTCGGCAGCAAAAGGTGAGGGATTGGAAGATCTACAGCAAGCGTTGGTGGATGCTGTGGAAACCAATGCGCTGTCTAATAATCAAGTGATTGTGACCAATGCAAGACACTACCAAAACTTAGAAAACACACTTGCGGTGGTGCAAACCATCAGGGCCAATATGAATGCCGGTGTAAGCGGTGATTTATTGGCATTGGATGTTCGTGAAGCCCTTCGTTATTTGGGAAACATTACCGGGGCCATTGAAGTAGACCGCGATATCCTCGGCACTATTTTCGGAAAATTTTGCATTGGAAAGTAACGGCAACATGCCCTTACTTTTGTTTTTGGTAGGAGGTAACGAAACGCATTGCACCAGCGTTAGAAATTGATTTTAGCAACGGATAAACCTACAACAAACTCGAAAAACGATTGCCGGGTAAAGACTGCACCAAACCCTTAAGTTCCATTTCCAACAGCATTGCCAGCAGCGCCGATGGGCGTTCGTTTAAGGAAGAGCACAGGGTTTCTAAAGCCGTTTCGCGTGTTCTGCCCAATAGCTCCATCAACTGTTTTTCGTTGGCGTTCAGCTCCACAAACAGCTCAGCCTGTCGAACCGTATTCTTGCTCCTGTCCGTCCATCTCAATTCCTTCGGCAATTGATCGGCTTGGTGAATAAGTGCCGCTTTATTCTGAGCAATAAGGATGTTGCAGCCTTCGGAATAGGTATCACCGGGTCTACCGGGAACGGCGTAAACTTCCTTGTTGTAGTCGAACGCCATGTTGGCCGTAATCAGCGCACCTCCTTTTTTGGCGGCTTCAACCACCACCAGAGCATCCGACAGCATGGCCACGATGCGGTTTCTCATGGGGAAATTTTGCCGGTCGGGCTTGGTGCCCGGGGGAAACTCCGATATCAACCCGCCCTTTTCAAGCATCTGATTGGCAACACTGCGGTGAAGCGACGGGTAAATGGTGTCCAGTCCGTTGCCCAATACCGCCACCGTTGGGAGGTCGTATTTCAGCGCAGCCTGGTGGGCGGTGATGTCTATTCCGTAGGCCAAACCGCTTACGATGCACGGCTGATGCGGTCGCCAAGCATCAATCCATTTTTCGGTTAACGTCTTCCCCGCATTGGTAGCGTTTCGCGTGCCAACCACGCCAATGGATTTTTGGTGGTGAAAAGGTAGGGCATTGCCCTTGACGAAAACCACCACGGGGGCATCGTCAAACACCCGTAATCGATGGGGAAATTCAGAATCCGTAAAGGCAACCATTCGCGTGCCGCAGCGGAGCGATGACCGACACTCCTGCTCCGCTTTATGGAGCTGTTTTTTAGCATCCAAAACGGCCTTTGCCAACCGCTCACTAACACCCTCAATTTGCAGGAGTTGTTTCTTGGTGGCAGATCGAAGTACCGTTAGATCATCTTCAAAAAAACGTGCAATTTGCCTTATGCTGCGGTTGCCCAATCCCGGCGTGAGCATAAGCGCTCGCGCAAAAATGGCATTCTCTTCCGCAACTGTAAATTCCATATTTGTCATATTTAGCGTACAAATATCGAAACAAAAACGGAATAATGCAACTGTTTTATGACTCCAATTTCCAAGGCTTCCCGAGAAACATGACGACACCGTAAAACAAGGCCACCGGTTTATCGTTGGATGAAAGAGCTACGCGATAGCGTCCGAGTCGTTTGCTTCGGTGTTCTTCCGTTGCACGGGCCGTTAGCGTACTGCCCTGAGGAATGGATGTTAAATAAGACATTTGGCACTCGATGCTCATGGCTTGTTCTCCGTGTGCGTTGGCCGCAAATGCCGTAGCACTATCGGCCAACGAATACGCAATGCCTCCGTGCGATACGTGAAATCCATTGGTCATATCTGCGCGAACCGTTAGGTTTAGCGTACAGGTTCCTTTGTCTACCTGTACAACGTCAACTCCTAGCCATCGACTGAAGGCGTCGTTTTTCATCATCAGTTCAACAATGGCTCGAGGACTCATTTGTCTTCCGGGGTTTCAATGGTGCTTCCTTCTACAGCACTTACAATGAGCTCGATGACGAGAAGTAGATTCATCACTTCAGCCATGCCAATGCTTTCACCCTCGATGAAATCGCGGTAATAAACCTCAAAGAGTTGCTTTACGACCCGTGGATTATCCGCCGTTTCAAATACATCGTCGATGCTAACTTCTTCCTTTTGATCAATCTCATCGTATCGATCTACCAAGGTTTTTACTCTGCTGTCGATGGCATCGGGTGAGGCTATGTCGAGGGGTATGCCGCGCATCTTAAAGCCCAACTGAACGCCCATGAGTGCGAGGATTAAAAATTCGATGTCTTCTTCCTGCATGTCGTCCACCAAGTTCATGATGAACCGCATCAAATACGGCTGTTCTTCGAGAATCAACTGTGCGTTTTTGTTGTATTCGGCATCGTCCCATCGCTTGATGGTTTCCAATGCTGCTGTGAGGAGGTCACTCGGAGGTGTTTGATCCATTGTTGTTGGCTTTTTGGCAAAGGTACAAACAAGCGGTGTGCTCAAATATCCATATCCGGATACGCATCACGCAGGGTCTTTTCTTGTTTTTTTAGGTTCTCAAAGAACGCTTTGGCGGATGCTGTTTCGGGATGAAGCGGTCGATGCTGCCGTTGTTGGTGCAGTTTTTTCCACGCGCGATACCACGCAGCTGCGTCGTCGTGCAACGACCAATTGAGGAAGCTGCTGCGAATGTACCGAATGGCATCATCTGACGGATGCCGGTGGTCGCTGGCATAAAAACGGTAATCGCGTAGTTCGTGGTGCAACAATTCGTACGAAGGGAAATACAGGGCATCGCCACGGCGTTCGAGGGCGTCGCAAAACAGATGGAGAAGGGCTTTGCCCCGACTGTTGGCCACGGCATCGTCGTAGCGTACAGGGCTTACACTTACCACAAACGTCGTATTCGGCCACAGAGCCTTTACGCTCTGCCATTTGTTGATTAAGGTGTCGAGAGACGGCAGTTTGCGGTTAAATGCATCAGCTGGTCGCTTGTGGCAATTGTTAACCACCCGATGAGGCGATGCGGTTTCTTCCCAAACCCAACCCGTTCCAAACGTGAGCAGCACCACGGGCTTTGTCAATGCACGAGCGGCTTCCAATTCGCGGTTGATGCTGCTCAGACACTCCTCCGGTTCCACCGATGAAAACCGTCCGTGATGGTCGGATGAGCACCATAGGTCACCAACCCGAAGCAGGTCTGACGGTGAATAACGGCGGTCACTTTTTATCGTTTGCAACTGATCCATTATCGATAAGGGGTTGTAGGTGATGCCAAATGGATTTACCACCACCGGAAAAGACGCGCGTTGCAATTCGTAGCCGATGTTTTCACTGAAACAAGACCCGATGAACAGCAACGGGGTTTTGCGGGTGATGCCCTTCCAAGGCGATGGGAGCGTTACCTCACTGACGAGATTTATGGTGGGGTGATTTCCTGAACGTTTCATGTATACGGCTTTAACGGTGGTGGGTACAATTGTATGGTATGCTGATGACTTCGCGGATGCAACGGGTGGTTACATCGCGCAACAAACTGCTGTAACCAAATGACAAATATCAAGCACATGGGCGAAAGAAGATTGATTTTTCTAGTCAATAACCACTCGTGCCTATCTTTGCGAAAAATAATACCATCTACCATGAGTCACCTCATTGCTCCATCTCTTTTGGCTTCCGATTTTACCCGTTTGGGCGACACTGCCAATATGTTGAATCGCAGCGAAGCCGACTGGTATCACCTCGACGTGATGGACGGCGTGTTTGTGCCCAATATTTCGTTTGGATTACCGGTAATTTCTGCCTTGCGGCCATTGAGTAAAAAGGTATTTGATGTTCACCTGATGATCGTTCAGCCGGAGCGCTACATTGTTGACTTTAAACATGCCGGAGCAGATATCCTTACGGTTCACTACGAAGCCAGTACCCACCTGCACCGCACGTTGGCGGCCATTCGCAATGAAGGCATGCAAGCGGGTGTGGCCCTCAATCCGCATACGCCGGTTCACCTGCTGGAAGATGTCATTGAAGACATTGATTTGGTTTGTCTCATGGGTGTTAATCCGGGATTTGGTGGACAGTCGTTCATTGAAAAAACGTACCAAAAAACGGAAGCCTTGCGCAACATCATCGATAAAAGCGGGAGTAAGGCCAAAATCGAAATCGACGGCGGTGTGAACAGTCAAAACGCCCCCAAGTTACTCTCTGCCGGAGCCGATGTGCTCGTTGCGGGCTCGTTTGTATTCCGTTCAGAAAACCCCGAAGAGACCATTGCCTCGTTGAAGCGCGTTTGAGAGAATAAGACAGATTGCATTGGGATGGGTGGCGAATGGATGCTTTAAACAACAAACCCCGTCTTCAAGAGTAACATCAACCCCCCCCCCTATACACTTCCGCAAGAATTACAAACACGGCATTTCAATAAATTCCTGTACTTTTGTGCCTGTGAATGCATTAAATGTTTCTCTGCGGTTGGTTTTGAGTGCTCTGCTGGTCATCAGTACCGGCGGATTCGCTACCTATGCGCACTTGTGTAAGGGTGCGGTGGTGTCTACCTCCATCATCATCCCTAAAGACCCTTGTTCCTCCGGCAGCTGCTCGATGAGCGACCAACAGCATTCAGCCGATGAGGGTGTTACTTGTTGCAGCAGTCATAGCGATCAGCACGAAGCCCGCAAGCACTGTTGCGATGATGATTTTATCTTTTTACAAACCACTCCCGTAAAAGACGAAGAAGCACAGCCACAGATGGCACTGCACTTGAATCAGCAGGTGTCATTTCCCGTGTTTGCTGCATTGGCCATCAACTCCACTGAGTGGCGTACTGTTTTCCTTCCCGTAAAACGATTGTTTTTACTCCATCAGAATTTCCGACTGTGATTTTGTTGATTTTTCCCATCTGAAGTTAAACCATTTTTCAATTGTAAAAAATCAACATTATGACCATTAAACACATTTTTTCAACCATACTCATTTTTGCTACCATCGCGGTGGTGGGGCAACGTAAAATAGAAACCACGTTTATCGTCGACGGCGAATGCGATATGTGTAAAAAACGCATCGAAGGTGCACTGGATACCAAAGGCATTATTTTCTCCGAGTGGGATGTCGATAAGAAGCAACTCTTCGTGGCTTACCGACCAAAGAAAATTTCCATTGACGACATTCATCAGCGCATCAACGCAGTGGGGCACGATACCGAACGCTCTCTGGCGCCGGATAGTGTTTACCAAACCATTCATCACTGTTGTCGTTACCGCGCCACCGTATCGCCCGAAATGATGACGCCACCGGATACCCTTCCAAACGATGCGCCTCAGCACATCAGAAGTCACGAATAAGCATGCGGTTTTTAGTTTTGTTTTCCCTGATGATGGCAGCCATCGTCGGGGAAGAGGTTCGTGCACAGGGAACCTTAATCGGAAAAGTTGTGATTTCGGAAAACGGCGAAGATGTGCCGCTGGAAGGCGCCAATGTATGGTGGGAGGGCACCAATGAAGGGACGATAACACTCGACGACGGTACATTTGAGATTCCGTACGTAAAAGATGCCGATATACTGGTTGTGAGTTTTGTGGGGTTTAAGCGGGTTCGCCAGCCCATAGAAGGCAAGCCCAACAAAATCCCACCCATTGCCATGGAGGAGGGCGATTTGCTGGAAGCCGTGGAAGTACGCGAAGTGATTAAGGCCACCTCGCTTTCCTCAAAATCGGTGGGTCTCGATTACGAAATCAACAAAAAGGAATTGCGCAAGGCCGCTTGTTGTAACGTTGCGGAGAGCTTCGAAACCAATCCGGCCGTTGATGTGTCGTTTTCCGACGCCATTACCGGTGCCAAGCGCATCGAAATGCTGGGGCTGTCGGGGAAATACGCGCCGGTACAAATCGAAAACATCCCCTTTGGACGCGGCTTGGCGGTGAATACGTCCATGACGTTTTTACCGGGTCCTTGGGTGGAGAGCATCCACCTGAGCAAGGGCGTTGGTTCCGTCATCAATGGGTTTGAGAGCACCACCGGTCTCATCGATGTGGAGCTTACGGGGCCCGCTGCCGAGGAGTCAACACACCTCAATGCCTACATCAACCAAGGGGGACG
>SKIJ01000074.1 GCA_007116495.1 Cryomorphaceae bacterium
CTTACGTGCTTCCCCCCAATCAAACCCCATGCGCCACCCCAAGCACGGCGACCTCTCAGATTTTCTTAGAAAAATCCCTCGAAATTTTGAAGTATATTGATTTTCAAAGGATAGAATAAACTCATTCAAAAACTTGATTTTTGAATGGTGTGCACCGTGCTACTCCCCAATCAAACCCAAAACACCCTGTCCCAATATTGGGAATTATATGGAAATAAGCATGTTATGCATTAATCATACTTTAAGTTGATTTATAGTATGGTTGAGGGGTCTAAGTTTTGTAATACTCGCAGGGAAGCACGGTAATGACGAATCAAAATCTCAGAATTAATCCGTTCCCTACTACCCAAAGTCTTGAGTAAAACGTATGCTTTGACAACGCACCCACCAATGCCCCGCGATCATCAACCTAATAATTTTACTAAAAGTGTCCATCGCGTCCGCCAGGGATTGCAGCGTGTACCTTTCCTTTTTTGGTGAGACTAAAAGGAAACTACGAGCGAAAAGCCCGGCCCGGCCATGCTGTAGTGCTTTTATTATACGAGTCACACTACAATAGCCGGGGGCGGCAGAAAATACACAAAGCTTCAGAATTTGGAAGAAGGTTTTCGGGAGAAATATCCAAAAAAATAAAAAAGGTGGGCGAGTTCTGCGTGGAATACTGGTTTCGTAACCCCATTGAATAACAATACGTAGTTATATAGAGTATGTATATGGGAAAACATCAGCACTCATCATCTTTCATTTTAAATTACTTATGCATCGAACCAGCGAATACTTCTGTATTTACCATTCGTCAATTCTCAACTCATAACCCATAACTCAAAAACAATCATTATCATAAATCACCGCATGCTTTTTATGGCCTTCTTCGTTAAACTCAAACCACTCGCCACACGGGTTTCGCTTGTCTTCCGGTGCGCCGCGAAAGAGCTTTGATTGTTTTGGGGTTTCTCCGTCGTGGTGAAATACCAATTCCTCTTGCAGTTGAACGATTTCATTGAAAAGTTCAGAATCTTCATTTTCGTATTTGTAGGTGATGCGCTTTTCGCGTGTGCCGTCTTCGCGGAAAAAAATGTGCTCACCGATGGGAATGCTCCACTTTTTAATGGTGCCGTACTCGCCTTTAAACCGCACTTGACCTGAGCGATAAAAATTTTCAACGATGTAGTTAAGTGTATCTTGTTTATAGTGAATCAATTCGGTGATGATGCTATCAAAGCCATAAACGGTATCAGTTGTGTTGGCTTTTGAATCTACAGCTGCCGTGCGATCGCATTCGCAAGAATAAACAGCAAAAAGAATCAATGCGGTGCGTAAAATATGTTTGGTCATGGTTAAATAATTATTTTTTACAAAATTACAAAAAATCATCATTAGTTGTTAAGCAAACCGTGTATGAATCTTATTTTCGTCCAAATTTTATAACTGCAAAAATGGAAGGGGAAGATAAAAAGTTTAAGTACATACCCAAATCACTTTGGGACAGATTGGTGAGTTATGCTCAACATCTATTCGATCTAAGTGAAGATAAAGACAATTCTAAAGATGTCACCGAATCAATCGAACGTTCGGTTGAGTTTAGAGGGACCAACCTCTGGATTTTAATTTTTGCAATTCTGGTTTGCTCTTTAGGTCTAAACATCAATTCAACCGCAGTAATCATCGGTGCGATGTTAATATCCCCATTACTAGGTCCGATTATGGGGCTAGGCTTAGGGGTTGCTACCTACGATTTTGAACTGGTTAAGCGTGCATTTAGGAACTTTGGTATCGCTGTTGGCATCAGTATCATTGCATCAGCATTTTACTTTTTCATTAGTCCACTTAGTGAAGCACAATCTGAATTATTGGCCCGTACTACACCAAACATTTACGACGTTTTTGTAGCGTTATTTGGTGGTTTGGCGGGTATTGTTGCCTTCACAAGAAAAGACAAAAATTCGACGGTTATACCAGGTGTTGCCATTGCTACAGCACTCATGCCGCCACTTTGTACAGCAGGTTACGGCTTGGCAACACTGCAATTTAGTTACTTTTTTGGCGCACTATACTTGTTTTTTATCAACTCGGTATTCATATCTCTTTCCGCATTTTTGATATTGCGGTTTTTGAAGTTTCCTCTGAAAACATTCATTGATCCGACACGTGAAAAGCGTGTTCGACAGTACATCATTGCTCTCGTTGTCATTACAGTAGTGCCAAGTTTGTATTTAGGTGTTGGAATCATTCAGCGTTCTTATTTTGAAAGCAACGCCAATGCATTCATATCAAAAGAGATGAATTTTCCAAATTCGCAGATTGTTACCCGTGACATTACCTACGATAAAAAGAAACCAACCATAAAGGTCACGTATGTGGGAGAGTTTATTGAAGATAGAATGATTGTTCACGCAGAATCAAAACTAAGCGATTACAGCCTAGGGCACGCTGAATTACTCGTTCGTCAAGGATTTAAGCAAGACAAACTCAACACCGACGCCATCAAATCGGGTGTTCTTGAAGATTTGTTTCTTAAGTCGGAAAAGGAGATTGAAAGCATGAAAGGGGAACTTCGCGAAATGGACAAGGAGATTGCCTTTTACCGTGACGATCAGACGAAAGCTTCCGAAGTAAAGCGTGAATTAATGCGCATGTATCCGGTTGTTAAACAGGTTGGCTTGAGCAAACAGCTATTATTTGCAGATAACGTAGCAGATCCCGATACGGTTTATATTGCCCAAATTGTGCTTTCTGATTCAATCAGTATGCAAGAAAAAGACAGACTCGTCGGGTATTTAGAAACGCGCTTACCTACCTATCCGGTGGAGATGATTATTAAGGTGAGGTAATGACGATATACACATTTAACGTCAACGGTATTCGCGCCGCTGTACGAAAAGGGTTTTTAAATTGGCTGCAGTCCGCCATGCCGGATTTGGTATGCTTACAAGAAATAAAGGCTACAATAGAACAACTTCCCTTGGATGAATTAAAACGTTTGGGCTACTACGTCTATGTAAACAGTGCCGATAAGAAGGGATATAGTGGTGTAGCTGTGTTGAGTTTGATGCCTGCCGAACGCATAGAAGTTTCATTGGGTCACCAAACGCTCGACAGTGAAGGCAGAGTCATTGTTCTGGAGTATTCCGACTTTACATTATGCAATGCCTATTTTCCTTCAGGTACAACACCTGAGAGACAGGCTCTGAAGATGACTTTTTTACCTGCATTTGAACGCATGACGACCTTATTAAATCGCTCAAAGCCTTTGGTAGTTACGGGCGACTTTAATATATGTCATCTCGATATCGACATTCATGATCCAAAGCGTAATGCTAACACGCCAGGATTTTTACCCGAAGAGCGTCGTTGGTTAGATGGCTTTATTGCTAACAGCTTTGTAGATGGAGTGCGCAAATACCACCAAGAACCAAATTTTTACAGTTGGTGGAGTTATCGGTCTATGGCTCGTGATCGCAACAAAGGATGGCGCATTGACTACGTATTAGTGGATGAACGTATATCTGATTGTGTTATCAATTCCGGACACGATTTTGATGTACATCATTCTGATCACTGTCCGGTTTGGGTATCAGTGAATATCCAGCCACCTAAAGTAATCAAATAAACATGTTTCCAGTGCTTTACGGTCTTTTCTGTCATCGAAAACAATGGTGGTGCTGTCACTGTAAACAGCCTTAACAATCTTATTTTCCTTCACAGCTAAATATACACTGGCAGCTATTGCGTGCATATCGTCTCTGTTAAACGCTTTAACCATATAGCGTGTGGTGTCAACCTCCAAAGCAACCAAGAGCGAATCCATTTCGACGTTGATATATACTTCTTCGCTACGCCAATTGTCTAATAGTAACAAAGTAAACGGCCATTCTTCAGCGCGCATGCGTTGTTTTTTTAATTCGTAGCTGTGAAAGCCCGCTTTTTGTTCGTTTGAACGTATGTAGTAGTAGCTGCGAACATTGTTAAAATAAATCTTAGATGAAGACGTATACGAAAAATCTGTGTTGAAATAATCGTGCGGGGAGGGGGTAGGGGCGAACAAAAATGAGAGGACTAAAATACCTGAAAAAAGATACACCATCCACCTGACAGGAGGTATTAAGCGGTTCCAACGTTGTGCAATGTTGTTAAAGATGTTCATGTATGATGTTTGTTTTATGTGCCACTACATACTTATACAAATAAAAAACACCAACATTTAATAATTGTTGCTAACAGTTTAGGTGTTGATAATTATTGAAAATTCTTTTATCGTTGAATAAAAACATTGTACATTTGCCGACCGCAATGAGGAACGACAATAATCGCTGGCGCAACAACTATAGGTTGCATTTTTACGGACTTAAAGATGGTGTCCACGATGTTTCGTTTCCCATAGAACGTTCTTTTTTTGATAACTTTCCCGTTGATGACATATTTGGTAGTCGGATGACTGTCAACATTGAACTCACAAAGAACGATCGTCACTTACATTTAAAGATGGTGTTTAGTGGCGCGTTACTAGTTGAATGCGGTGTGAGTGCCGAGCGCTTTTGGATGAATCAATCATTTGAAAGTGAGCTTATTGCTAAATTTGGTGAGCACACCGATACCGATGATTACGAAGTATGGACAATCGATAGGGGCGCGCATCACATCGACTTAGCGGACTATTTTTTCGAAACGATTGTTGTTAATCTTCCACTAAGAAGAATCAATCCTGACGTTGTAAATGGTAAAAAAGATTCTGATGTATACCAAGCCTACCTCGATTATTTGAATAAACAACAAGAAAGCAAAGACGAAGAACCCAAGCCCGATGAAGATAACATTGATCCTCGTTGGCAAGCGTTAAAAACATTAAAACAAGATAAATAAACAGGAACCATGGCACATCCCAAGCGCAAAATCTCCAAAACCCGTCGCGATAAGCGTCGTACCCATTACAAAGCAACTGCTCCTACCATTGCGGTTTGTCCTACAACAGGTGAATCACACTTGTGGCACCGCGGATACTGGCACGAAGGAAAGCTTTACTACAAGGGGCGTGTAGTCGCTGACAAAACAGAACCGGCAGAAGCATAGCCCTTTGTCGAAAAACGTTTTTTTAAACAAAGAATCCCGATACACATTGCGTATCCGGGATTTTTTTGTTTTATTTTTTTTGTCAAAGCGAAAATGCCAAACAAATTTACGAGGTTTCTTTTTTGTTCGACATTTCCGTTCTTTATTTGCCCTTAACTTTGCCTTTTCGCAATACCATATCTGAAACACATGAATAAGACACACGCTGCAATCACCGCTGTTGGCGGTTATGTTCCCGACTTTAAGCTCACAAACAAGGTTCTGGAAACTATGATTGATACCTCAGATGAGTGGATAACAACACGTACGGGGATCAAGGAAAGGCGGATTCTCAAAGGTGAAGGTCAGGGACTTTCCGTAATGGCACTTAGAGCAATTGATGATTTGGTAGAAAAATCCGGTAAAAGCATGCACGACGTTGATGCAGTTATCGTTAGTACGGTTACTCCCGATATGCCTGTAGCAACCACCTCTGCTTACATCATCAATAAGATAGGTGCAAAAAACGCTTTTGGATACGATCTTCAGGCCGCCTGCTCAGGTTGGCTTTACGGATTATCTAATGCGGCAACTATGGTTGAGTCGGGGCGCTTTAAAAAGGTATTGGTTATTGGAGGAGATAAAATGTCATCCATTATCGACTACAAAGATCGTACAACCTGTGTAATTTTTGGCGATGGCTGTGGCGTAGCGTTGTTAGAGCCCAACGATGAAGGCTATGGAGTGAAAGATTTTATTCTACGCAGTGATGGCATTGGCCGCGAATTCTTAAAGATTAAGGCCGGAGGATCTATGTATCCTGCCACCGCCGAGACGGTTGCTAATAACGAGCACTACGTTCAACAAGAAGGTCAGCAGGTTTATAAGTTTGCCGTAACAAATATGGCAGAGGTTGCCGCCGGTATTATGGAGCGCAATCAACTTACGGCTACTGATGTAGACTGGTTGGTGCCGCATCAAGCAAACAAACGAATCATAGACGCTACTGCCAAACGCATGGGCGTAAAAGATGAGAAAGTTATGCTCAACATTCAACGTTATGGCAATACTACAAACGGAACACTACCGCTTTGTTTGTGGGACTATGAATCTCAATTAAAGAAGGGAGACACCTTAATATTTGCTGCATTTGGTGGCGGTTTTACGTGGGGATCAATCTATTTGACTTGGGCATACGATCCCAAATAATTTTTAACTACTTTTGTTTTACTAAAAATACATCAACTATGGATATCAAAGAAATCCAAAATTTAATCCGCTTTGTAGCTAAAAGTGGTGCGTCAGAGGTTAAACTAGAAACCGATGATTTTAAAATCACCATTAGAACAGGTGATGAAGAGCCCAAAACACAAATTGTTACTGCAGCTCCCCAAATGGTTCAACCAGCGCAACCAGCTCAACCTGTTGCAGCTCCAGCTGCACCGACGCCTTCTGCTGAAACGCCTGCAGCAAATAATGAATCCAAACCCGATGCAGCTGCAGCAAATCAAATTGCAATCAACTCACCGATGATTGGAACGTTCTACCGACGTCCTTCACCTGATAAAGACGTTTTTGTAAAAGTTGGGGATGTCATTAAGCCAGGGGATGTTGTTTGCATCATCGAAGCCATGAAACTTTTCAATGAAATTGAAAGTGAGGTCAGCGGAAAAGTGGTTAAGGTTTTGGTTGACGATCAAAGTCCCGTAGAATACGACCAACCATTATTCATTGTTGAGCCGGCATAGTTTGCGTTCACAATGTCAATAAATACTAGATAATATGTTTAAAAAAATCCTCATAGCAAACCGCGGGGAGATTGCGATGCGCGTAATCAGAACTTGCCGGGAGATGGGAATCAAAACTGTTTCGGTGTATTCAAAAGCTGATGAAGACAGCTTACACGTTCGGTTTGCAGATGAAGCGGTATGTATTGGTCCGGCCAGCAGTTCCGAATCATACCTTAAAATACCCAACATCATTGCCGCTGCTGAAATAACTAATGCAGATGCCATTCATCCCGGATACGGTTTTCTATCAGAAAATGCACGGTTTTCAAAAATTTGTGCTGAACACGGCATCAAGTTTATTGGAGCATCTCCGGAAATGATTGACCGCATGGGTGATAAGGCGTCAGCTAAATCAACCATGAAAAAAGCTGGTGTTCCTACAGTTCCCGGAAGCGACGGTATTCTAGAAAGTTTTGACGAAGCAGCAAAAACAGCCAAGAAAATTGGTTACCCGGTTATGCTTAAAGCAACTGCTGGTGGCGGTGGAAAAGGTATGCGAGCTGTATGGAAGGAAGACGACCTAAAAAAGGCTTGGGAAAGTGCCCGTCAAGAGTCTAAAGCAGCCTTTGGCAACGACGGTATGTACATGGAAAAGCTGATTGAGGAACCACGGCACATTGAAATTCAGATTGTAGGCGACTCAACGGGTAAAGCGTGTCATTTATCCGAACGTGATTGCTCTATTCAGCGTCGTCACCAAAAACTCACTGAAGAAACACCATCTCCTTTTATGACGGATGAGTTACGTGAGGAAATGGGAAATGCAGCAGTTAAAGCAGCGGAGTTTATTAAATACGAAGGAGCGGGAACCATTGAGTTTTTGGTCGATAAGCACCGTAACTTCTATTTTATGGAGATGAATACCCGCATTCAAGTGGAGCACCCCATTACCGAACAGGTGATTGATTACGACTTGATACGGGAGCAAATTAAAGTTGCGGCAGGTATACCCATTTCCGGTAGACACTATTTCCCTAAGCTTCATTCCATCGAGTGTAGAATTAATGCAGAGGATCCGTATAACGGCTTTCGTCCGAGTCCGGGTAAAATCACAACCTTTCATGCGCCAGGAGGGCATGGCATTCGCTTAGATACTAATGTATATGCAGGGTATGTCATTCCTCCATATTACGACTCCATGATTGCAAAGTTGATAACCACCGCCCAAACGCGTGAGGAAGCCATTAATAAGATGAAGCGTGCACTTGATGAGTTTGTCATTGAAGGCGTTAAAACAACCATCCCATTTCACCGTCAGTTGATGGATCACCCCGATTACATCGCGGGTAACTATACAACTAAATTTATGGAATCGTTTGAAATGCAATAAATCATAAAAGCCGTCATATTGACGGCTTTTTTTACTTAATACCAGTCAACATGGAGAAGAAAAAACTTGAACTCATTACGTTAATCATCATTTCACTTGTGGTAGTGGTAGTTGCATTGTTGTATTTTGTGTTTGACTTAGACGCCATTTCTTTCCCAATAGAATCAACAGTAATAAGTTTAGGTTTATTAACTTATATGGTTTTTTCTGTTGTCAGCTTTCAAAAATTCAGCAAGAAAATAACCGATTTAAACGACGAACTTGCAACGACACAATCAGAGCTAGAGGAACGAAAAAAAGAATGCACTTCTTTAAAAGAAGACTTGAGTCTTACTAAAAGTGAATTGAATACAAAGAATGAACAAATAGTAACGTTGGAAGAAAAAATTGCAAATCTTGAGCAAAATGACGACTAAACAACATTTGTTATAAGATGTATTAGTATAAACAAAGTCGGTTATTTCAAATCTTTATGAGCTGTAGGCTCGGTAATCAACTCTGGGTTTTTGCCATTATAATCTATTAATAAAGCAGACAACCCATTACCCATAAACGCACCTCCATCGATATGCCACGCATTTTCTTTGGGATTAAAATTGGCGCCTTGTTCTTGAACGACGTGACCAACTATTTGTGTTTTACCGATGTTTCTAAGGGATTTCCTATTGTATATTAAACTGTCCTCTTGAGAGAGATTAGTAGGACTAACTGTTTTACGAGCAATGCCCGCATGAGAGACGTGAAGGTGAGGTGTTTCCCAAAAGGGTAGAAGTTGATTTACCCAAATCATCAATGCGGAATTTGAAAGTCTGTGCCTAATGGCATCCTTCTTTGTCGCATCCATGCCTTTAGGCACTCCAAATTTCTTTAAATTTTGTTTTAGAATGTATTCGTGATTACCCAAGAGAAAATAAACCAAGTGAGGATATTTTTTCTTGAGCTTAATCCCCTTTTTAATGCATTTTGCACTGTGAGGGCCTTTGTTAATCATGTCGCCCACCTGAACCAATAAAGTGTCTTCAGGATTCCAGTATGTGTGTAGTAAGCGCTTAAACGTATAGTAACACCCATGAATGTCGGCAACAACCAAAACTTTCATATTCTCATTTGCTTTAGCACGACGATTAAAAATGAGTGTTTAAAAAAGCACGTTAACTACCAACCATAATAGGCATTACCAACATGAGTAGGTCTTCGTTTTTGTCGACGATTTCAGCGGGGAATACAATGCCGGCACGATTGGGCTCAGACATCTCTAAGCGCATGTCTTCTGCATCCAAGTGGTTGATCAGTTCCAAAAAGTAACGCGAATTAAAACCGATTGTCATATCGTCTCCATCGTAATCACAGCGAAGTGTTTCCCGTGCTTGATTTCCAAAGTCAGTGTCTTGAGCAGACAACACCAGTTCATTACCGGCAATATCAAAGCGAACCTGATTTGCGGATTTGCTGGCAAACTTTGCAACGCGACGAACAGCATCGAGTAGGGTAGCTCTTCGGATGAGTAAGTGGTTGGGGTTTTCTTTTGGAATTACGGCATCGTAGTTTGGATACTTAGCGTCTACCAAGCGACAAACAAGTTTCATGCGTTCGCTCTTAAAGATGGCATTTTGGCTGTTGTATTCGATGGTAATATCATCCTCAGCATTGGGGAGTAATGACTTGGCAAGAATTGACAAGGGCTTTTTAGCCATGATAAATTCGGCAACATCATCACTGGTTACATCAGTACGACGATAACGGACCAACTTGTGCGCATCGGTGGCTACAAACGTAGCGTTTTCAGGCGTCAACTGAAAGAATACGCCCGACATAGCAGGGCGCAAATCGTCGTTACCTACGGCAAAAAGTGTGTTTTTAATCGCCAAAGCCAATACATCAGCCGGAATAACAGTTGTGCCCTGAGCGTCGATGTCCACTGCACGAGGAAACTCATCGGGATTTACAACGGCGAGATTGTAGGTTCCGGTTTCGGAGATGATTTCACAGGATTTTTTCTCGTAATCGATGATAAAGGTCAGCGGTTGTTCAGGAAAGTCTTTAAGGGAATCAACAAGCAGTGCTGCTGGTATCGCTGCTTCACCTTCAGAATCTGTTTCTACCTCAAACGTCGTTGAAATTGTCGTTTGCAGGTCTGATGCCGTTACCTTTAGTTGATTGGTAGACAATTCAAACAAAAAGTTTTCAAGTATGGGCTGTGATGAGTTTGATCCGGCAACATCATTCAAAGCCATCAAGTTTTTGTACAATGAAGTACTGGATGCAATAAACTTTATCATCGATATAATTTTCTAAATTGTTTTTACTTTAATTGAGTTCATCAACGTTTAGACAACGAACAAAAATAAGTGTTCTCGTTTGATTTTTGGCTTGTGTTGAAAACTTTTAAAAATCTTTGACAAGCGTTGGGATGTCTACTAAAACCAGTTGAAGACCAAAGTACTGTGCTAATACCATGGATTCCTTTCCACTTGATGATGTAATAAATGCATGCAGCATGTCTAAGTCGTACTCCAGCGGATTTCCGTGTTCGTCTTCAGCATCCTCAGGAGCTTTAATCCGGTATCCTGATAGGGTTTTCCAGTCACCATCAAAATTTTCTACGTATATATCGAATGCTGGTTGAGAGGCTTTAAGTGAGTCACGCTTTGCCCAAATGCCGTCAGAAGGTGTTATTGCCCCTTGATATTGTGCGCTGGAAATAGCTGAAAAAAACAGTCCTACTTGAATAGAATCAGGTATAAACGTTTGCTTATCAATCAAGCGCGTTAGCGAATACTTGTTATTTGTATCGGTATCAATTTCAAAAGAATTTTGTGGGGCATGATCATACCGTAAACGCACTTTTTTTATATCGAGATTATCAAACCCCCAAATGCTGCGTTTTCTCCATTGAATTGGGTCGGCAAAGAATCGCGTCGTGAGGTTTCCATTGAAACCGGGTATAAAAACAGCGTAAGGCGAATCTCCTCCTTTATTCATCATGTACGATCCCAACTCATCCATACTTGGTGGACCTACAAAAAAATGCTTCATTACGTTACCACTCTTATCAAAGAGCTTTACTTCTATACCATGTGCTGCCAAGCGGTTGAGAACCGTAGGCTTCATACTTTCAGAAATGAAGTTTTTAAGGCGCATTTGATTGAATGTTTTTAGAAGTGTTTTTACAGCAACTGGCCGAGCTTCATCACCACCTTCAATCATCCAACGGCCATTGTCTCTAATCAAACTAACTTCGTGAGGGGTCTTATCTTTAATGAAAATTTTGTGTATGGCAGCCGTATCTTCGACATGGAAAACATAATCGTATTTCTGGCGCTCACCACTTTCTCTGCTTTGTGTAAAGTAATAAACACCTCCTAAAATGGCGATGACAACAATTAAAATTATGTTTGTTTTTCCTTTCATGTTCAGTTGTATTTTTTTCTGCGAATAATGCTATTGATAATTCCAATGAGTACGATGAGTAGTAGGGGAACGGTTGTGTTGAGTACTACCCATTTATTTCTTTCTTCTCGTAAACGTTCTCTATCAAGCATTCTAATTTTAAAGTCTCTTGATCGAATGTTAATGAGGTTTTTGGTGTCCAGCATATAATCAAATACGTTTAGTAGAAAGTCTTTATTTCCGTACTGTACACCTGTAAACTGATCAAAACCAAGAGGCAACGGTTGACCTCGCTCCATATTAGGATTCAACACATTGCGTTGGTTCTTTATGATATCACCGTCTGCGATAACAACTTGAATGCTGTGTTTGCCTTTATCTTTAAACGGCACGTTTTCCACGGCATTAGTTTTGGGCATTATACGATTAGCAAAAATGCTTTGAAATGAACCCTCAAGCATAACGGCTAGTGGCACATTGGATTTTGGGAAAATATCATCCTGCGGAAAATTATAAAATCGCTCTAAACTAACAACGTGGGGGGTAGGTACAACTTTAGTGTTTGAAGAACTCAGCAATAAAGGTGTTTTTTTTATTCCTTCCGCCATCACGGTATCTATGCTGCTGGCAAATTCCAATTTTACGGCATTAAGATCTTTTGTTATAGGGTGATTGACGCGTGGCGTTATCAATGGAAAGTAAACCCATGGACGAGCACGCTTCATATCAGATAACCAAGCAGCTTTTAAGTCTTGGACTATGTTGGCGTTCACTCTTACACCGTATCGGAAAAGCATATCACTTATACGCAAATCGTCTATGATGGGAAACGTGAGCATGTCCGGTGACTCACTCAGGGAGTCCATATCGGCATGCACCGCATCGATGCACCACAGTACATTACCACCATTCATAATAAATTGATCAATGAGAAACTTATCGAGATCGTTGAATGGCTTTGTGGGTTTTGCTATTGCAATGGCGTCAAAACGATTGATTCGTGTGAGTTGTCTTCTAAGACTAAATTCACCGGAGATTGTGTCCACTGGAAAGGATTTGATGTCGATTTTACCCACCTCATAATGCTGGGATAATGTCGTCATAATATCGGTGATATATTCGATGTCTAATTGACCGTTTCCAGTGATAAACCCTATAGACTTACGTTCGCGTCGAGATAGTGCACGAATGGCATTAGCCCACGTATATTCCAAATTTTGTATTGCAGCATTGATTTGTTGCTCGGGACTTACATTGAGCTGTCCGCTCAATAACTGAACGGGAGCTTGTTGTTCCCCGTAACTCAATATTGCACCGGGATACACCGTTAATCTACGATCTCCTCCAGACTCCTCAATTTCAACTTGAATAGGCGATAAGCCAAGCGTTTCAAGCTGCTCCATAAGGTTTTTGCGTTCTCGTCTATTATCAATGGCGTTGGGGTCAATAATTTGTAGTTCAATGTTGCGGTAAATCGCCTTGAACTCATTGAGCATTTGCATTGCCTCGCGCTTAAGTCTTAAAAAGTCAGCGGGCATTTCACCATCCAAATACAATTTAATTAAAATGGGATCCTCGAGGTTGCTGAGTAAATCTTTGGTAATGGGGTTCAGGCTGTATCTCTTCTCTGCGGTTAGGTCAACGCGAAAGGAAAAGCTTCGAGCGATTACATTAACCAACACGATTATCCCAACCCACAAAACAATCTGAAAAACGTAATTTCCTTTTTTCATAATTACACACGGTTTTTTAAAATCCACTGTGTGGGGATGGTGAAGAGTACGATGATGCTTAAAAAATACACAACGTCTCTTGAATCAATAACACCTCTGCTCATAGATGCATAATGTTCGTTCATTCCTAAGCCACTAATAAAGAGCTGTGTTTTTGATGACGAGAAAACACCGGCCAACTGATCAAAGCCAAAATACAAAATGAAGCAAAACAGCATACCAATCAAAAAAGCAATGATGGGATTATCGCTCAGAGCTGATGCAAACAAACCCATAGATACGTAGGCTGCAGCGAGAAAAAGCAACCCGATATAAGAGCCTAACGTTCCGGCCGAGTCAATGTTACCCGGTGTTTCACCAAGAGCATACACTGAAAAGTAGTAAATAAGTGTTGGGATGAGGGCAATGATTACAAGTGTTATCCCGGCTAACCATTTTCCGGCAATTATTTGTAAGTCTGTTAGAGGTCTGGTTTTAAGTATCGCAATCGTTCCCAAGCGAAACTCTTCAGAAAACAACCTCATGGTTACAGCAGGTATGAGAAATAAAAATACCCAAGGTGAGATAAAGAAGAGCCCGTCTATACCGGCATAACCTCCGTCTGGAATGTTGAATCCGCTATCAAAAATCCAAAGAAAAAGACTATTTATGACGAGGAATACAGAAATGACCAAGTAGCCGGTAATGCTACCAAAAAAACCTCTTATTTCTTTTTGTGCGAGTACAAACATAAGTTTAACTATATTGATTTAACGCTCCAAGCTTCAGGTGCTGCATCAAATAAGCGTTTGGTTTGAGACCATATGCCGTTAAATAATTCAGAATGCCTGTAGCGCTCTAACGCATCCAAATCATCCCAGTGGCTGTAGGTGAAAAAAATAGATTGATTAGCAACATCTTGAAGTAAATCAACTTTAAAACAGCCATCAACGGCTTCAATGCGATGGTGGTTATTCGAAAATAAATGTTTAAACGTCTCAATATGATGAGACTTAAATTGCATTTTTACGATGCGTATAATCATACAATTTCAACTGTTATTTTATCCTGCAAAGATAGGCCTAATAAATGTGAAGCACCTGTTGATTGACGGTAACTTCCACCATTAATACCAATCTCCAGCAGTTGGTTTTCATTAAAGAGCGCAAAAGTAACCGCTTCTTGTTTTATATCTCTAAATGAATTGGTAATTCTTGTGATATTGTTTCGAGCGGGAAGTGCAATGGAAAAGGGCTTGTCTGAAATGTATTTTTGAAACACCGACTTATGTATGTTGGTAATCAAGTTCCCTCTGC
Organism: Cryomorphaceae bacterium; assembly: GCA_007116495.1. Taxonomy (GTDB): domain Bacteria; phylum Bacteroidota; class Bacteroidia; order Flavobacteriales; family Schleiferiaceae; genus CSBr16-58. The sequence continues at coordinate 14,585 of SKIJ01000074.1, forward strand.
GATCTATATATATAATGTGACCTTGTAATTGTTTTTGGGCATCAAAAAACACCGGGTTTCTCGGCGTAATTGTTTTAGGCGATACATAAGGTTTGCCGAGCATTGAAATAGCTCCACCTTGGCTCAGATAAACAGCCGATTTTGACATCACGGCCATTCCCGAGGTGTTTTGCTCATGTGATTCTATGTCAATTTGATGAATGGCATCAGTTCTAAATTCAGGCTTTATCAAAGAAAGTATGCCATTGTCTGGTGCTATAAAAAAGTGGTCATCCTTTTTCATGGCAATGTAGTTTATGCTTAACACATCCATTTCTTCAATTGCAATGAGATGAATGGTTCCCTTAGGGAAGTTGTGATACACACTATTAATGATGTAAGACGCTTCTAAAAAGTTGGCTGGAGCAATACTATGCGTAATATCAACCATTTGAAGATCGGGAGATAAACTACAAAGAATGCCTTTCCAAATGCCTGAAAATGGATCTTTTGAACCGTAGTCACTTGTGAGTGTTATTATGCTCATGTAAGGCTTGCCAAATGCTGAATAAATTGTTACTTTGCAGGCTCAAAAGTACTCGAAAAATTTCCAACAATTGCTCTCATTTGTAATGTGTTTTTTTATGCAAAACAGCTTCAACTGTTTGATTGTATTGTATTACCAGTGAAGAGCCTAACAAGTTTAACGTTTGATTAAAAAGTCCATCCAACTTAAAAAAGCCGCCCCACGTGATGTCTATGGTGTCAACAATCGCTATTTAAACATCATGCAAGCACATTTTTCAAAACTAAAGATTACAGCAAGGGGAGACGATATTATCATTCACGGTGAGAAGGAACAAATTGAAGACTTTGAAGACAAAATTGATTTGGTGAGTCGTCATATTGCCAAATACAATTCCATCACCGAAAGTCAGTTGGAGCGCATTCTCAACATCGATGATAACAAACCCATGCGTTCGGATATAGAAAACAGCGATGATGAAGTTTTGGTATTTGGGGTGAGTGGAATGCTCATTAAGCCACGTACCATCAATCAGCGTGCTATGGTTAAAGCCATTCGCAGCAATGATATGTTGTTTGCTTTAGGTCCGGCTGGAACAGGTAAAACCTACACGGCAGTTGCATTGGCAGTTCAAGCATTAAAGTCAAAGGAAGTTAGGCGTATTATTTTGACACGACCGGCTGTAGAAGCGGGAGAAAACCTCGGTTTTTTACCGGGTGATCTAAAAGAAAAGTTAGACCCATATCTCCAACCGCTCTACGATGCACTTCGCGATATGATTCCCAGCGAAAAATTGGAATATCTAATCGATTCCGGTGTTATTCAAATCGCACCACTCGCATTTATGAGAGGGCGAACACTCGATCACGCTTTTGTGATACTAGACGAAGCGCAAAACACCACCAACGCACAGATGAAAATGTTTTTGACGCGCATGGGTAAATCGGCAAAATTCATTATTACGGGCGATATGTCACAAGTAGACCTACCGAGAAAACAAACATCCGGTCTGCGCGAAGCTATGCGTGTGCTTAAGGGTGTTAAGGGCATTTCTGTTGTTAAGCTCGACGAGAAGGACGTTATCAGACACGAGCTGGTAAAGAAAATAATAAGTGCTTACGACAAGCAAACCGATTCACAGTCATGACACAAATTTTAAGTACGTATAAGGGAAAAGTTCGTGATGTCCATCGACTTCCCAATAACAAAGTGGCACTTGTTGCAACCGACCGGATTTCTGCATTCGATGTCATTTTACCGCAAACCATTCCCGGGAAAGGGCAAATTCTAAATCAGATTGCAGCTTTTTTTCTTCGTGAAACAGCTCATATCGTTCCCAATTGGTTGGAAGAGGTCATACACCCACAAGTGAGCGTTGGTAAATACGCTACGCCGTACAAGGTGGAGATGGTAGTAAGAGGGTGTTTAACCGGACATGCCTGGCGGACTTACAAAGAAGGTAAGCGCATGCTTTGTGGTGTTACACTCAAAGACGGTATGCGTCAAAATCAACCGTTTGATAAACCCATTATTACCCCTACAACAAAGGCCGATCAAGGAGCTCATGACGAAGATATTTCACGCGAAGAAATCATTAAACAAAACATTGTTAATCAGCGTGAATACGAGCAGCTTGAAGCTTACAGCTTAGCACTCTTTAAGCACGGTCAAAAAATGGCAGATGATCGAGGTCTTATTTTAGTCGATACGAAATATGAATTTGGAAAAACGGAGGATGGAACCATCGTAATCATTGACGAAATACACACACCGGACTCCAGTCGCTACTTTATAAAAAAAGGCTTTGAAAAAAACTGGAAAGAAAATAAACCCGTAAAGCAGCTTTCTAAAGAGTTTGTTCGCGAATGGCTGCTGGAAAATGGCTTTTCCGGTAAAAAAGACCAGCGCATTCCTGAAATGACAAATGACGTTGTAAAAGCAATACAAAAGCGCTACATTGAGTTGTACGATATAATAGTTGGTACACCTTTTGCGTTTAATAATAAGGAGAGTGAACAATCCATCGAAGACAGTTTATCTCTATATTTGCAAACACACGATTCAACATCCAAAAATTAAATATATTGAGACTTGCCGCGCTATTTTTTATTATACCTTTCCTCGCGTTTGCTCAGTCAAAAAGGGGAGGTAGTAGCTCACGGTCATTTGACTGGGGAGTTCGTGCGGGTGTTCACAACACGGAGACGTCGGTTTCCGGTGATGATAATGTGCGGAGCAGTGACCCGAAAACAGGTTATCACTTAGGGACTTATGCGCGCTTTAGCTTCCGCTTTTTTTACATTGAACCGGAGTTTCAGTTTGCTGGAAGCAGGGGAGAATTAGAATTCTCTTCCAGTTCCAACCAGTCACAATTCCGTAGTTTCAATTTTAATCGATTTGACGTCCCTGTACAAATTGGTCAAAAACTTGGTCCATTGCGAATTTACGGAGGTTTAAACTTCAATTTCAATCGATCTGAAGGTTTAACAGAGTTGATCGCCTCAGGAATGAGGGATGAAACTCGTGCTTGGCGTGCTGGATTGGGGCTTGATGCCGGTAATTGGTCAATGGATGTTCGTTATGAAACGTCTATGAGTACTAACGTGGACGGTTTGGTTTTCAACGGAGAACCCAATGATTCCAGACTTCGATTTACGCACATCTACCTCAGTTTGGGGTATAATATTTTGTAATTTATTGTTTAATATATTGCGCTTATTCACTTCAAAGCTCTTGTACTTAAAAAAACTGTAAACCATAATAAATCCTTTTTATATGATTTTTTCGCGTGTTCTTTTAACCTTATCACTTTTAATTGCATTAAGCTGTTCATCAACTGCAGATGGGGATAAAGAGGTTGTCAGAGAAAAGCGATCAATTGAAAAGACTGAAGCTTCGAATACCATCAATTTTTACAAAAACATATCGCTTGAAGAAGCAAAATCATTAGCTAAAAAAGAGAACAAACACGTTTTTATCGACTATTATGCCGATTGGTGTGCGCCGTGTAAAGTCATGGAAAAAAATGTATTCACTGAAGAGGCAGTTTATTCGTTTTTTAACGAGCGGTTCATTAACGTCAAAATGGATGTAGAAGATCGCTCTGTTGGCTCTGAAGCTGCTGCAATTCACAACATCAGTGCAATGCCTACGCTTGTTCTGATTGATCCGGAGAAGGATGTTATTATGAAAGAGCGCGGGTATCGCGATGCAGATGGTTTACTAAAAGCCGTCAATTCTGCACTATCAAACTTATAGATTTATATTTTGCAAAATACGACGATTCCAGTAGAGGGTGCCCTTAACTTAAGAATTGAAGCACCCACTCCTTTGCCGTAATGGGAGCCAAAGCTACCCCCATTCCTCCCATACGAACAATATAATGAATGTTGCCATTTCGTCCTACGAGAGGTTCTTTTTCGTTGTTTTCTCCAAATGCCATGATGCCTGCCCATCGGTAGTCTACAGTAAAATCCACATCTTCTGGAAGCAATGTATCCCTAAGAACACCTTCGAGCGCACGTTGTATTTTCGGAGTAGTTTCCATAACATCGGTTTGTTCGTTAGTCTTATCTAAATGCCGACCACCTCCAATAAGTATTCGTTTATCCTCAAGTTGACGTGCGTAATAATAACCACGATCATAATGCATGTTCTCATGTATTTTAAAAGAGGGTAGAGGAGAGGTCACGAGTATTTGACCTCTGTTCGGTAAAACGTTCAACTCAGGAATCAGCGATTTAGAAAAACCATTGGTAGCAACAATGACATGCTGAGCGTTGATATTGTAATGCGTCGTTTCAATACGAACACGATTGCCATTTGCAAATAGTCCATCTACTTTGCACCCGAAAAAAAACCTAGTCGATTTCAGCTTTCTGTGAAGCGCTGAAATCATCAAGCCTGAATCAATACACCCTTCTCTTTGATTAGTAATGCTTTTAACATCTCCGCTTAAACCATTTTCTATTGAATCGTAAACCTTTACTTTAAACGCAGTGTCGCTTTTATCATTTAATAATCTATTGACGTGCGGAATCATTTCTACGCACTGATTAAATACAGTCTCTGACATAAAAAGCTCCACTCCTCCATAATTTTTCCAGCCGACATCGTCATTTTTAAAAACGTCACCTAAGATTGATAGGCCAGCAAGGCGCCTATGCATCAAGTTGACAGCATATGCTTCTCCGTGTGTTGTTTTGTCGTCTAAAAATTCAGAGATACTCCCAAAGCAGGCAAAACCGGCATTACGCGTTGTTGCACCATTTGGTGTTGGGTGTGAATCGAGCAACGCAATTTTAAGATTGGGTGCATATTGTTCTAAAAAAAAAGCCACCATTGAACCCGTAATTCCGGCTCCAACGATGGCTATATCAAAATGGATTACATCCCAATAAGAAGGCTTGTTAGGCAATAGAAGGTAGTTTTCTGGTATACACAGCATGCGCTCCAAAAAGTACAGAGCTATAAAGAAGTGTGGCTGCGAGCTGATTTAAGGCAAAAGGAACAGCAGCAATGTAGGCACTGATTAAACCTGAAAATGTATTGGGATACATTGGTGATGACACCCAAACACCGGCGTTTGTAAGCAAGAAAAAGGCGACAACGCTTAAGACACTTGCGCCGGCAATACCGAAAATAGAATAATTGGATTTCAATGCTTTTCCGATGGCAATGCTCAACATAAAGCCGCCATAAATAAACACGGCGCCGGCAGTAAACCAAACAAATCCGTTATTATACGAAGCATAAACGATATTATTAATCGCCAAATCACTTATAAAAAGAGCAGCGAATAAAATTGCAATGGCCACAAAAAAGCGTCGAAAGGCAAACCCGCCAAAAATAGCCAAAGCACCTATGGCGGTAGCGTTGGGTGGATGGGGTATAAAACGGGAAAAAATGCCCAGGGCAATTAAACTAACGATAAAAAGAGTATATGACTTTGTTTTAGACATGATGTTGTTTGTTTACTGCAAAAGTACAGAGTAAATAGCAACATCAACAAATAGAAACCACCTTTTTTATACCATGGGCTTGTGGATTGTAAACGTTCCATCGTTGTACATAATGAAAATGGATTCAATTTGTTGACTAGATTGACCTGAAATTTTAGAGCTATGCGCCTCAAGTGATGCATCAGGTTCTGATTTTGAATGATCATTAAACGAACGAGTTTCGTCCGTTTTTTCAATGCCTTTTGACACACTTTTACTGATCTGCTCGACAGGTATATCAGAAGGGGTAGTGGACTTTTGTTTACCATACAATAAATAATCAACAGACACGTCAAATGACTCAGCAACGGCCATGATGATTTGCAAACTGGGTTTATTTCTTCCACCGTACAAATGACTCAACGAAGCAGAGCTGCTATCAATAAGATTTGCAAACGCTTGATTGCTCAATTGCTTGTTCTCCTGAATGCGTTTTATACGTTCAATGATTCCGGTTACATCCATTACAATTGTAAAATTAGTTACTGCTTTACAAAAGTAAAACATTATGTCGGTAAAACAATATTTTGAATTAACATTTTCGTCAATTACCAATAGATTATTTTATAAATATTACATACCACTTTAGGTCATAAGGTCTAATATACTGAAAACAAATGATATAAATTTATTTCACGCATCCAATTTACAAATGTGTACAGAGTGCGCTCAACGGCTTTTACATTTGTTAAATATACGGATGCGCACTGCTGTTTTTACAAATGTTAAACAATAACAATTGTAAATTAATGTGTGATGTTCATGTTTGTATTAACAAAAGTTCAGGCCAACCATCTCCACGGAAATAAACCGAAATAATAGAAAAACTCACAAAAAAAGTGTTTGAAACAGAACAATGGTAAAGTATATTTGCACCGCTTTGGAAGAGCGATTAGCTCAGCTGGTTCAGAGCACTACCTTGACAGGGTAGGGGTCACTGGTTCGAATCCAGTATCGCTCACAAAAAAAGCCGATCAAGTAATTGATCGGCTTTTTTTATTAAAAAGACCAAGTTGATCAGCTTTTAGCCATTTCACGCAATAGAGCAAGTTTCTTTTTCGCAAGGTCAATTTGTTCTTCTCTATGGCGTATGTTTTTCATAGCTTCTTTAACAAAAGGGCTGTTTTTAGACCCTGAAACGCGCTGCATATTTTCTTCCAACTGAGTCAACTCTCGTTTTGCTTCATCGAGTTTTTTTCTAAGAAATCGAGATTCTTTCTCTAAGGTTTTCTCATCATTTTGGAGCATACCTTCGACTTTAGCACGGTAGCGAATTAATGCAGATTGCGTTTTATCCATATCAATCTTAGAAAACGCCTTATCGACTAAATCATTCCATTCAAATTCAATAGACCGCTTATCGCGTGGAACCTGTCCGATGTCTTTCCATCTCTTCAAATATATCATCAATTCTTCTCGCCCTATTTCCTTTTGGCTTTTAATTTCCTCTAGCAAGGCCGATTTAGCTTCAAAGTGCTCATTTAAGTCTTTTTCAACTTCATTGTAGTGCGCCTTCATGCGATTGAAAAAATGGTCGCAGGCCGAGCGGAAGGTTTCCCATATTGCATCGCTTTCTTTTCTCGGCACAGGTCCAGTTTTTTTCCAGTTTTGCTGAAGTTTTTTTAAATCATTTGCAGTTTGCTTAAACTCATTGGAATCTTTCAAGGCTTCGGCCTTATCGATGAGAAGCCGCTTAGCAGCAAGATTATCCTGCTGCTCTTTCTTCATGTTTTTATAAAAGGTATTTTTAGCCCGATGAAACGTGCGATTAATGGCTCTAAAGCGCTCCCATACGGCATCGTTTTCCGGATGCTTTGTAAAGCCGACTTGCTTGTATTTTTCGTTTGCCTCGTTAAGTGCAGTTATTGTTTTTTGCCATTGTTTGTGGCTATTGATTTTTCCCAAGTCTATGCTCTCGAGAATATCACAAATGTTTTTCTTGATTGCTATGCGTTCCTTTGATATTTCCTCTAGCTCTTGTTCGTATTTGTCTCGCTTCTCATGTAGTGCTTTAGTGACGTTACTAAACGACTCCCACATGGGTTCACGAAGTTCGGGAACTACAGGTCCAATTTCTTTCCACTTGCGGTGTAAGGTTTGTAATTGACGCATAGCCCCAACGACATCGTCCTGATTCAATAATTCGTTGGCTCGCTCAATGAGACGCTCTTTTTCACTCTGATTTTTCTTAAAGTCCAAGTCTCTTAACTCCTTGTTTATCTGCAAGTAATCATAAAATGCCTCGACGTAAAAATTGTAGCTTTTATACAATTCATTCATTTCGGAACGGGGTACGTTACCTACCTCTCGCCATTCATACTGAAGTTTTTTAAAGGCTGGAAAGGTTGTGTCGATGCTTTCTTCTGCTTGAGCTAAAGCTTTTATAGACTCGATGATGCTCTTTTTTTTTTCAAAATTTAGCTGCTGTTCTTTTTCTATTGCTAGCTTTCTTTCTTTGCGTAGACGTCTGTACTGATTGTAAACGTCGAAAAAGGCATCGCGGAGTGGCTGATTGTATTCAAAATCGATCTCACTTCCTCCTTCGGAAATAAACACCTCTAAACGCTCTTTTTTTTCAGCATTGAGTTCTTCTAATACTGTTTTGTGGATGTAATCCATATGCTCTTTTATGGACAACACATCTTTTTCAGCCAAAAGCGTTTTTGCTTTACGAATCAATTGCTCTATTGAGTCGTTTTCATAAAGCGAATCTACTGATAGGTTTTCGGTTGTTTCGGCATTTTTTTCGTCCATAATGTTGTAAAATGAAAACAATTATTACATGCGCTTGGCGCTGATTAATTCTTAATGTTAGGGCATGATTTTAATCCGTTACGAAATGTGTTCTAGGCAATTCACATATGCTGGTTTTCACTCGTCCATATTCTCCAAGAGGCCTCAGCCTGCTCTTTGAGCATGACATAACCATTAATGATCCTACAGCCTTTCTCTTTTCCGTTTTGCAAAAATAAGGTCTCTGAAGGATTATAGACCAAATCATATAGGGTTTGTTTTTGATTTAGTTTATCGTAAGGGATTTGAGGGTAGCTGGTTTCGTTGGGAAACATGCCTAATGGGGTGCAGTTAACAATCAAATCAAAAGTATCAATGTGCTCTAGCTGATTGTAAGAAATCGATTGTCTGTTACCGGGGGTTCTGCTAACAACCTGCACCTTTACACCACAGTCTTGCAGTGCAAAAACCACTGCTTTAGAAGCTCCTCCGGAACCAAGGACCAAAGCAGACTTCACGTCGTGAATCAGATCTTTAATGGGCGCAAGGAAACCAATGACATCGGTGTTAAATCCTTTGGTTTTACCATTGGAAGATATGATAATGGTATTAACGGCTCCAATAACTTTTGCTGTTTCGTCGATGTCGTCTAAGAACGAAATAATCTGCTCTTTATATGGTATGGTTACATTTAATCCGGATAGCTCAGGATGTTTATGCAGTAATTCGGGAAACAAGGATATATCCGAAATAGGGAAAGCCTTATAGCTATGATCAAAAAGGGTTTCACGCAAAAACTTTTCGGAAAAGTATTTGGGAGAAAAAGAGTGGGTAAGTGGATAGCCAATTAAGCCTAGCTGCATGGCTGTTATAACTTTTTGCTAAACAGAGTGATAGAAATCACAACAATAAAGGTTACACACATAATAACAACGGAATTTAACATGGCAGGGTCGTTGCCAAAAATGGGGTTTTCAACAAGTTCTGAAAAGGTTTGCGGGCTAACGGACTTGCTGTAGGTTATGATTGGTTTTTTGCCTTCTCTTTCAATTACATCAAAAACTTGCTGCCATGGCCAAATCTTATTTAATGAACCGAGCATAAACCCGGTGAGTATGGCAAGTACTTTATCTCGAAAACGCAAATAAAACCAATGAAGTACGCGGCTGAGTGTAAAAAGACCAACGATACATCCCAGCGCAAAAAAGACCACCACCGACAATTGATTGACGTCACCACTTAGTGTGTCTCTAACTGCCGGTATAACAACAGCGTACATACCCAGTAAAAGCAGAATAAAGCTGCCGCTTAGACCGGGTAACAGAAGCGCAGAAATCGCCAATATTCCGCTAACAAAGACGAAGAGTAGATTGGTTTTGTCTTGAACGATGGGTTGGCCGCTGGTAATCCACAATGCAAATAGCGCCCCTCCAAGGATTAAGATAAGAATTTGCCAAGTAAAATGCCTGATGTCTCTAGCCACCACAAATGAGGATGCGGCAATCAAACTAAAAAAGAACGCCCATACGCGAATGGGGTAGGCGTCGAGTAAATGGGTAACCCCAAATACACCAACCACTATCCCTATGATCATACCTAGAAGTAGGTTGAGTAAAAAACCACCGTCTATATGGGCATAAGCTTCTTTGA
>SKIJ01000088.1 GCA_007116495.1 Cryomorphaceae bacterium
CCAATAAACCAAGTGACCAATTTATTGTTACGGGCAAAGTTTGCAGTGGTTAAGAGTTGATGAATCCCCCAATCACCCAGTTGTTTTTGGGTAAACCCATCAAACTTACTGGTTGAAGGCATTACATGCGCCAACTGGAATGTCCAACTCAAAAGCGAACCCGCTAAAAAGTGCATGCTTAGAAAACCAAGTACAACGATATACCAAGCCTGAGGATGAAATATAATAGGAATTCCGATCAACAATGTAATATACAGAAGTTTACCGAAAACCAATTTCCACCATTCTACTTTGTAATTGGCGCCTGCTTTTTGCAGAAGTCCCGATTTATTGTACCGAACCAGCTGCTTAAAATCTTTAGGTGCCAACCAGTTCAAGGTCATGATGCCATAGAGTATGGGGCCGTAAATGTGTTGATACTTGTGATACGACTTCAATGGTTGCTCGGGGTGTAGACGAATCACCCCCTCGGTTTCAATGTCTTCGTCTTTACCGAGCACATTAGTATATGTATGGTGTAAGATATTGTGTTGCACTTTCCATGTTATGGTATTTCCACAGAGCAAGACAATGCTGCTGCCCAACCATTTGTTAAGTGTTGCGTTATTGGAAAAACTACCGTGGTTGGCATCGTGCATGATACCCATACCAATTCCCGCCATTCCAAGTCCGGCTACAATCCACATTAAAAAATAAGCCCAAATGGGCATTGTAAAAAACATTGCGACTAAAGGCACAACGTACATTAGAGCCAAAATGACTGCTTTGCGCTTGATTTGACCTCCACCGGTCACATCATTTCCATCTTCCTTGATAGCCTTCATTACGCGGCTGCGTAGCGTGCGGTAGAAACCTTTAGGCTGAGCACGCTCAAATAAAATATCACTCATCTTATTGTTTAAAAAAATTCACGACAAATATACGGCAGAACTTAATCTCGCACACCCATCAATCAATCAACCCCAGGAAGCGTGTAATGTTTAGCGCCCAGTGTTCATCGCCGGCCATAATCTGAGTTCGTAAATCCTTGATGTTTCCGTGCGATATAAAACCATCACCCATAGACAAGTTCAGGATGTTAGCATTAGAAAGCCCTCTTTTCACCATCTCTTCTACCAACCATACACCCAGACCACCCCGTCGATGGGTATCATTAAAAATTATGACATTCTTATAATCCCTAAGCGCTTCAAGAGCCGTCAAATCAAGGGTATCTTCTATTGGCAATACGTCTAAGTAAATCCCCTGATCACTTAATATTTCGCATACACGACGCACGCTTGCTCCTTGCGCACCGTAATACACCACTACGTGATCACTGCCGTTCATTTGCGCAACGTGCTCCGAATTGCTGATTGAATCGCGTGGATATCGGATAACGTTGATACCGTCATATGCATCGGTTTTTTCCATGCAGTCAAAAATGCGGTTTGGTGATGTAGGCATTAACACTCTCACATGTGGAACACTTAACAAAACGGGTAAATCAAACATGCCGTGATGCGTAGGGCCGTCTTCTCCCACCAATCCGGCGCGATCAATGAGAAACGTCACTGAAAGCCCTTCCAAGGCAACATCGTGTATGAACTGATCCACTGCACGCTGAAAAAAGGTGCTGTATAAATGACAAACGGGTTTTTTACCTGCCTTTACTAATCCTGCACACATGGCAACGGCGTGTTGCTCTGCAATACCGACATCCATCACCCGGTCGGGATAAGCTGCCTTTAAGTCATTCCATCCGGCTCCGCTGACCATTGCCGGAGTAACCAATACGACATCGTCGTCAGCTGCCATGCGACGATTCAATGCTTCACTAACTGCCCTTGTAAATGTATTGGAAGCGAGTTGCTTGGTAGGCTGCACCCATTCTCGTCGCGTATGGCAATGCAACATGATGGGAATACCGGCCGATGTGCGCAGGGCATCCACCAGCATACGAACATCGTGGCCATTTATGTTCTTTCGATAGGCAATACGCATGGACGACATCAACTGCTCGTATCCACCGTGAAGGTGGATGCCTCCCATGGTTGGATCAATTGCATAGTCATTATCGTTTAAAATGATGGTAATGGGCAATCGGTGTTGACCAATGAAGTTTAATGCTTCGAAGGCCACTCCAGCCGTCATGGCGCCATCGCCAATCACTACGGCATAACGCTTGTCGGTAATTCCGGATATTTTATCGGCATACGCCAGTCCGGACATTACACTGAGCGATGTAGAACTATGGCCGGTGACCATCAAATCATAGGGGCTTTCATTAGGCCAAAGAAAACCAGATGGCCCGGAGATGCTCCGAAGCTTGTTCATAGCTGTTGCCCTTCCGGTAAGTACTTTATGTGCATACGCCTGATGCCCAACATCAAACGCAATGCGGTCGTGCTTACCGTTGAGCACAGCGTGAACGGCAACTACTATTTCCGTTGCTGTAAGCGATGATGCCATGTGCGCTGGCTTATTGGGTTCTAACTGCCCCAAAAACCGTCTTAAAGCATCAGCAACCTCCGGCCATTGCTCTTCGGGGATGGCGTGTAAATCGTCTGGGGAATGAATCACCCGACCACAAGCCTTAAATTCTGGCATACGCAAATTCAATCATGTATATAACGTCAACGGAGCTGAGCGCAAAAAAATGTGAACGAAGGATATATATTGATGCCGACAGCACACTAGAAGCCCGCATCAATGTATCAAAAACGATAAAACCTCTTGTTCTTTTTACCAAATTTGAGCACGCTCTTCTTCTGAAATGATTAACGGGTCATCCGGTTCGCAACCCCACGCCTCCTTAAACTCGGGCAGCATACCCATGGTCGCATTAACGCGATATTGTGCGGGTGAATGGGGATCCGTAAGTACTTGTTTGCGGAGGTATTCTTCTGTAGCGTGACTGCGCCATACGTTGGCCCAGCCCATGAAAACGCGTTGGCTGGGCGTAAAGCCTTTGATGGTTCGCCCACCGGTAGATTGAATGTGTTTTTGGTATGCGTGATACGCCAATGTCAATCCGCCAATATCAGCTATGTTCTCACCTAACGTTAATTCTCCATCGACATAATAACCCTCTACCGGCTCGAAACCGCTGTAAAAATCAATCACCTTTTGAGTGCGTTCGGCAAAGTTTAGACTATCTTCTTCAGACCACCAGTTGCTGAGATTTCCAAAGGCGTTATACTTGCGTCCTTGGTCGTCAAAACCGTGGGTAAACTCGTGACCTATTACCCCGCCAATGGCACCGTAATTAACCGCATCATCGGCGTCCGGGTTAAAGAATGGCGGTTGCAAAATACCAGCCGGAAAAACGATTTCGTTAAACGACGGACTGTAGTACGCATTAACAATATGCGCCCCCATAAACCATTCTGTTTTGTCAACTGGCTTGCCAAGGCGATTCATTTTGTCCTCAAACACGAAGGTGGAAAGGCGCAAACGGTTACCCAAAAGATCATCTGGTTCAATGCGCACCGAAGAAAAGTCTTTCCAGTTATCAGGATACCCAATTTTGTAGCGAAATGCGTTTAGTTTTTCTAGTGCTTTGTCCTTGGTTTCGTCGCTCATCCACTCGTTTCCCTCGATGCGTTCGCGGTAAACAGAGCGAATGTCTTCCACCATTTTTTCCACTTTTACGCGACTTTCATGACTGAAGTAGTGTTCCGCAAATAAACGTCCCAACGGCTCGGAGAATCCGGCATTGATTTTCTCAATAGAGCGCTTCCAGCGCGGCTTCATCTCATCAACACCTTGGAGTACTTTTCCGTAAAAGTCGAAATTTGCCTCCACAAAGTCGCTGCTGAGGTAGTCGGCGTATTGGTTAATAACCTGCCAAGTAAAATACGTTTTCCACGTGTCAATCGACACCTCATTGAACAGCGTATTCAAACCAGTCATAAAATCAGGTTGACGTACGATCACCGAATCAACGGATACCGAAATGTTATCCATCATCCCTTTCCAGTTTACGAAAGGCAGGAGGTCATTAAGCTCGGAAAACGGCATTTTATTGTACGTGAGCTCGGGTTTGCGTGAATCCCTTCGCGTCATGTGAAACTCTGCCATACGGGTTTCTAGGTCAATCACCTCATCAGCTAAATCATCGGGATTTTCTACTTCTAACAGAATAAAGATAGCAGCGAGGTGGTCTTTATACGATTCGCGTATGGCCTCTGATGTTTCGTCGTCTTTAAAATAGTAATCGCGGTCCGGTAGTCCGAGCCCCGATTGAGAAAAGTACAGTGCATAAGCTTCCGAATCTTTGCTGTCTGCTCCAACGTACATGCCAAAAGGTTTGGCTAACTGTGCTTTAGGTGCTTCCATCAGGTAATTGGCCATCTCTTGCTTCGTTGACCAACTTCCTATTGCATCAATAGCATCTTGGAGGTGACTAAGCCCTGCTTGCTCAACCGCATTGCTGTCCATGGCAGAAGCGTAAAAGTCGCGCAACTGCTGTTGATAAAGGCCATCTAACGTATTTTCTTCTAAAAGGCCATCGAGCAGCCCACGTATTTTTTCGTTGTTTTCTTCAATTAAAATTGGGAAACTACCCCAGCGTGCTTCAGACGCCGGAATGGGGTTGTCTTTTATCCAACCTGCCGAAGCAAACATAAAAAAATCGTCGCAGGGCGCGTAGCTGCTGTCGATGTGACTGATATCAAATCCCAATGACCCGTCCAAGACATCTTCAACTTCAGAAGATTGACAGGAAGACAATATGCCGAACGAAATAAGGGAAAGGGAAAGGTGTTTTAACTGTTTCATATAACTGATATTAATTGTTTTGCAACCAAGCGTTGCGTAGCCTGGTATGATTTTCATCTTCGTAATGGTCGTTTTGCTGAATCCGGTGATTGACCGGAACCGATACCTCTTCGACCGTAGATTTGAGAGTTTTTTCTTTGAACTTGGTTCCTTTTTTATTGGGTCTACTCACAACAACTTCAAGCGCGTCTCCCTGACGTGCACTGGCGAGAAATGAACCGACGGTATTCTCTATTTCCATCAGGTTCATGGATTCACCGTTTAACGATATGATTTTATCCCCTTCTTTAAACCCGAGTGCGGTTGCGACTTCATCGGCTTGACTGTTGTCTTCAACCACGAGTAACATGTCGTCCATATCAATGCCAAAGCCGGTAATACCAAAGCTCAAACTACTCGATATCGCTGTCTCATCGTAATCGTACCCCACAATACGCAACAGTTCTTTTAAGGGCAGTGGCAGAGACGACTCGATGTAGCGAGCAGCAAAGCCATGAATTTCCGGAAAACCGTGATCCGAGATGACGTCAAACAATCGGTGATCGGTAAAGAAGGTATCGGGGCCGAATGTGGTACTCAAGGCCCACATGAGGTCCCGAAGATCGCGTTCTCCATTCGACGAGGCAATGATTTGTAAGTCCAAACACATGGCTATCAATGCACCGTTGTAGTACACATTGAGATATTGATCTTCGTGCACATCAAGCGCATAGCGACTGGCGGCATGAATGGGAACACGCACATCGTAGTCTTCCGCTTGCAGCATTTTTTCACGCATGGTTTCGAGGAATTTATCTTCATCAATAATACCACCACGTACCTGAACGAGATGAGATGTGTACTCCGTTACGCCTTCGTAAAGCCACAAATGGCGTGTCATTTCCGGATTTTGAAAATCGAAATTATGCACCACTTCGGAATGGAAGTTCAGAGGTGTAACGATGTGCAAAAACTCGTGAGCTACAATGTCGCGAACGTTTTCAATGATGGCTTCTTTGGGGTAATCGGGCAGAAAGAGCACCGTGCTGTAGTGATGTTCCAGCGCACCAAACGATGTACCCACCGCTTCGGGGTGCTCAAAAAACAGCAATATGTGGTAATCATCAACAGGCAGAGTCCCCCCAAAGTAGTCGCTGGTTGCTTGAAACAGATTGGTGATATCGGGCAAGATGTCTTCCGACGAATTAAAGCCGGCTGCGCTGTAAACGGCTAAATGCACGCGTGTATCGTCGATTTGTACAGACGCCGTATCGGCGCGTGCGTACAAAATGGGGTTGTCGTGGAGGAAAAAATAATCCGATGCACTGTACACATCGCGATCAACCGAACGCGACTCTGATGGCAAATTAGTAGCCCCGTAAAACGAACGGGGTTTTTGTACGGTGAGCTCATAATTTTGATGCCCGTGGTCTTTTATGTAACCTACCATTGCAAACAGGTTCAGCAAGGCAACGCTATCGCGAAACGTTGTTCCCGAAGGCTCAAAAATATCGACCGATTCATTGCCGAAGGTTTCAGAAATGGTGTACGATAGTTTATACAAGGCTTCTCCGTCTTCAACATACCAACGATTTACAGAAAGCTGTTCCAAATCCAGCGTTTCACCGTTGTGATCAAACGCTTTGATGTTGTTTACAAACTGTCCAAAATCGCTGATGGAATATGTACCGGGAACAACGCGCGCCATCTCGTAGATGACGCTATCCCCTTCTAAAGCAGACAATGGAGGCACGACCTCAACCAATACGCCGCGCTCGTCGGGCTCAGTAATATCGATAAAGGTTCTGTATCCATCGTAGGATTGAGCCGGATTAAACTGCCCATGCGCGCAAAATGCCAATAGGATAAATGATGCAATGATGATTGGTGATCTCATATAAAAACTGCAATGTGGTTTGGTTACAAAAGTAGGGTTTATTATTGGTTCTCTTGCGCACCGTGTTGCGCGTCGGTATTTCAAATGCTGCCCATCCTATTGGTGACCGCTTTGTTTTTTGGGCGGTCGAACAACAAGAGGATTACTGTTGATTTCGCCGTGGACTCCTCTATGTTTCACAATGCTCAACGCTTGGTAAACAGCCTGACGAAATGAGTTTTCATCGGCATCATTGGTTCCGGCGATATCAAACCCTGTTCCGTGGTCGGGAGATGTGCGCACTATGGGTAACCCCAAAGTAACATTTACCCCGTTACCAAAACTCAAAGCCTTAAACGGCGCTAATCCCTGATCGTGGTACATGGCCACCACTGCGTCGAAGTTGTTTTGATTTTGACGACCAAAAAAACCATCTGCCGGGTACGGACCAAACACCAGTTTACCATCGTTGCGCAAAGTCTCTACGACCGGTGCAATGACCTTGGCGTCTTCGTCACCAATTAAGCCTCCATCTCCCGCGTGTGGATTCAACCCCAACACAGCAATTTTGGGTTTCACAACGCCAAAGTCGGACCGGAGACAGTCGTGTAGGGTTAATATAAACGACTGTAATTTCTCTTGATCGATGGACTGCGATACATTTTCCAAGGGGATGTGATCGGTCACCAACGCTACTCTAAAACTGCCCTCACACAAGAGCATTAAGGCGTTTTTATGGTAGTGATTAGCAAAGTATCCTGTATGTCCGCTAAACGGAAAATGCTTGTCGTTAAAACACGCTTCTTTGTGAATGGGAGCGGTAACGATTGCATTGACTGCCTTGCGATCGTAAGCATCTACACAGGCTTTAATCGACATAACAGCATATTTGCCAATGGCCGGGTTTAGTTTCCCCAGTTCGATGTTGACATTGTCATCCCAAATGTTACAGACGTTGAGTTTGCCCTGATGGGCATCCTCAACGTTATTGATTTGCTGATAGTGTAATTGCATCAAATTACACGCCTTTCGATGGTAAGACACCACCTTGGCGTTTGCAAATACAACTGGCGTACAAAGCTCCAACATGCGGGAATCGGCAAAGGTGTTGAGTATGACTTCAAGACCAATGCCGTTCAGATCGCCTACACTGATTCCGATAACGGGCAGCGTTGTTTTATTAGCAGCCATTACTTGCGATAATGTCTGTTGATGAATCGGGTAAGCAAACGCACTCCGGCTCCGGTTCCACCTTCGGGGCGGTACGCATCGCCTTTATCGAGAAAAGCAGAGGCTGCAATATCTAAGTGAACCCAAGGGTAGTCGGTGAAGTGCTCCAAAAATTTACCCGCCGTAATGGTACCGGCTTCGCGTCCGCCTATGTTTTTCAGATCTGCCACATTTGATTTAATCATTTCGTCGTACTCCGGCCAAAGCGGAAGACGAACCAAACGTTCGTGCATATCGTGACCTGCCATTTCCATCAACATATAGTCTTGATCGTCAAGCGTTCCCATGGCGCAAATGGCGTGTCTACCGGCAGCAATAACGGCTGCCCCGGTGAGCGTAGCCAAGTCAATGACCAAATCCGGATTGTATTTTTTAGCAAAAGCCAATGCATCTGCCAAAATAAGTCGACCTTCGGCATCGGTATTCAATACCTCTACAGTGGTGCCGTCGTACATGTGCAACACATCGCCGGGCGTAATGGCATTTCCACCCGGACGGTTATCGGTTGCCGGAACGAGTCCAATCACCCAAACGTCTGATTTCATACCGGCCATACTGGTTACGGCACCCACCACAGCTGCGGCACCTGCCATATCCGACTTCATGCTATCCATTGACCCCGCCGTGGGCTTCAGACTTAACCCACCGGTGTCGTACATCACTCCTTTTCCAACCAGAATGAGTGGCTTATCGTTGCGTGGGTTTTCGGGCTTGTGCTCCATTATGGTGAACGTAGGGGGATCAATACTGCCCTTATTTACCCCGAGTAAACCGCCCATACGAAGGGATTCAATATTGGCTTTATTCAATACCTCTACAGTAAAGCCAACGTGTTTCCCTAAATTTACCACCATATCTGAAAAAAGCGGTGCGGTAAGTTTAATCAACGGCTCGTTGACGAGATCTCGGGCAAGTAAATTTCCCGCAACCATCCAGGTGAGCTCGTTGGCGCGTTCATCGTTCAAGCCGTGCGCCCCTACGTAGTTCAACAGGTAGGTTGATTTTTTGGATTTGTAATTGTCAAAACTGTAATTGGAAAGCGCTAAGCCTTCTGCAAGTGCTTCTGACAAATCGCTGCCGGGTGTTTGCGCAAAAAGCGAATCCTGAGCAAATGCTTTGAGCGCCGGTAAAATGGCGCTTCCTGCACGTCTATACGCTTCCATTTGTCGTTGGGAAACAGATTCATGTTTTACCTTGCAATATACCGTAAAGCGATCGCCGGTTGTGTAAAAGTATTGTCCATCGTTGTTTTTCGCGAAGGTTTCTACCGCCTTCACAGTATTGTCATCGAGAGAAAAAGAGGCCAATTGATCTACGGAATCAAATGCAATGATGTGTGCACCACCTTTGTCTTCCGAACCAAATGATGTATGTTGTTTTAGCATGATATATAGAATTTACTGATTTGATGCAAAAGTAGGTCGCAAGAAAGGAGAAGCCAATTAATAAACGTTGAAAAAGCAGTTTTGACATAATATTCACTTGATATCATGACCTTTGAACCTTACTTTTGCGTCACTTAAAAACAACGTTGAATGATTGTATTTGTTTTGCAGATACACCTCAACATTTTACCAATCATATTGCCTTATTTCAAACGATTTAAGGCGTCATATCATCAAAACACAACAATATGAAAATTTCTGTTATTGGTGCCGGAAACGTAGGTGCCACCTGTGCGGAGTATTGTGCTCACCACGAATTGGCCGAAGAGGTCGTACTTCTCGACATTAAAGAGGGATTTGCTGAAGGGAAAGCCTTGGATCTTTGGCAAACTGCACCCATCAACAATTACGATTCTCGACTGAAGGGGTCAACAAACGATTATGGTGCAACTGCCGATTCCGATGTTGTTGTGATTACATCCGGACTCCCCCGTAAACCGGGCATGTCGCGCGACGACCTCATCGCTACCAATGCAGGCATTGTAAAAAGCGTCACAGAAAACGCCATCAAGCACAGCCCCAACGCCATTTTCATCATTGTTTCTAACCCACTCGACGTGATGACTTACTGCGCGTACCTCACAGCAAAAATCGATTCTCGTCGTGTATTTGGTATGGCGGGTATTCTCGACACCGCGCGTTACAAAGCATTTTTGGCGACCGAACTCGACTGTTCGCCTAAAGACATTCAAGCGGTGCTTATGGGTGGTCATGGCGATACCATGGTGCCTCTTCCCCGCTACACAACGGTGAGTGGTATTCCGGTAACCGAACTCATCGACGCCGATAAACTCAATGCCATCATTGAGCGCACCAAAGTAGGTGGCGGTGAAATTGTAAAACTACTCGGCACCTCCGCTTGGTACGCACCCGGTGCTGCTGCCGCACAAATGGTAGAAGCCATTGTCCGCAACCAACGCCGCATTTTCCCTTGCTGTGTTTGGCTTCAAGGAGAATACGGCATCAAAGACTTGTTCCTTGGTGTACCGGTAAAACTCGGCAAAAACGGTATAGAAGATATCATTGAGCTCGATCTCAACGATGACGAGAAGGCGTTACTCGCAGAATCTGAAAAAGCGGTTCGCGAGGTCAAAGACGTACTCGACGGCATGGACTTATTTTAAGAATCCGCGCTATCCATTAAGCGACACGTAATCCATTAACGCTCCAATATCTCATATGCTAAAGTTGAGATGTTGGAGCGTTTTTTTAGTAATTTAAAACCGGCGCCAACCACTTCTCTACGTCCTCCAGCGGCATATTTCGACGTTTGGCGTAATCCTCTACCTGATCTTTACCTATGCGTCCTACGCCAAAGTACTTGGCACGCGGGTGCGCAAAATACCATCCGCTCACACTGGAAGCCGGCGACATCGCGAGCGACTCTGTGAGGGTGGCTCCGGTGCGCTGCTCTACCTCCAACAACTTCCAAATGGTTGGTTTTTCCAAATGGTCGGGACATGCAGGGTAACCCGGTGCAGGCCGAATGCCCCGATATTTTTCACGTATCAAGTCGTCATTAGAAAGCGATTCATCCGGTTCGTAGCCCCACACATCGCGCCGTACCTGCTCGTGCAAGTATTCGGCAAACGCCTCTGCGAGACGATCGCAAAGTACTTTAACCATAATGGCGTTGTAATCGTCCTTCTGCGCTTCGTATTCCGCAGCGACCTCCTCGGCACCAAACACGTGAACGGCAAAGGCTCCCAAATAGTCGTCTTTCTCCGCAACAAAATCGGCCAACGCGTGATTGAAGGCATGTGCCGCTTTTTGCTGCTGTTGACGCAGTGTGTAAACGGTGTACTCTCCACCACTAATTTCTATGTCATCGCCCGTTCGTTTAGCCGGAAAAATACCGCATATACCATGCGAGACAATGCGGCTGTCGGAGGCCATTAGCGCGAGCATTTCCTGAGCATCCTTATGGAGTTTTCGCGCCTCCTCTCCTACAACCTCATCGTCGAGAATCTTGGGATATCGGCCGTGTAGTTCCCATGCTTGGAAAAATGGCGTCCAATCGATGTAGTCGCGAAGTTCCTGTACGGTTGGGTTCCACTCAATGACCTCATTCAAGCGATTAGGCGCCACCGGAGGTTCGGTTTTGAAGTCAATGATCATTGCTTTTTTGCGTGCATCCTCAATGCGCGCCAAGGGTTTGTCTTCTCGTTTTTTCAAAAAGCCCGCTCGTAACGTATCGTACTCGCTGCGAATGCCTCGTGCAAATTCGGCAGACTGCTCGCTGCTGAGCAAACTGGATACCACCGGAACGGAACGCGAAGCATCTAACACGTGAACCACCGGAGCAGCGTATTCCGGTGCAATTTTTACGGCCGTATGGGCTCTACTGGTTGTTGCGCCACCAATTAGTAGCGGAATAGAAAGATTGCGCTGCGTCATTTCTTTGGCAACCGATACCATCTCATCGAGTGATGGCGTAATTAAGCCACTCAATCCAATCACATCCACCCCCTCCGAAACGGCTCTTTCCAATATCACGTCGGCGGGTACCATTACACCAAGGTCGATGACTTCGTAATTATTGCACTGCAACACCACCGACACGATGTTTTTTCCAATGTCGTGTACGTCGCCCTTTACGGTGGCCATCAATACTTTACCTTTATTCTGGCGACTTTCAGGTTGGGCAGCTTTCATCTCCAGCAGAAAAGGCTCTAGATAAGCAACGGACTTTTTCATTACCCGCGCACTTTTCACTACCTGAGGTAAAAACATTTTTCCTTCCCCAAACAGATCTCCAACCACGTTCATTCCATCCATCAAAGGCCCTTCAATGACCTGCAATGGGTTTTTCAGCACGTCGTACATTTCAGCCGTGTCCTCTATGATGTACTCGTCGATTCCTTTTACCAAACTGTGTGTGAGTCGTTCGCGAATGGGCAATGTACGCCAGCTTAAATCCTTTTCTTGAACGCGTTTGGTTCCGGAAAACTGCGCCGCAAACTCGATCATTCGCTCCGTGGCGTCTGCCCGACGATCAAAGATTACGTCTTCTACATGTTCGAGCAAATCCGCCGGGATATCGGAGTAAACACCAATCTGTCCGGCATTGACAATTCCCATATCCAATCCGGCTTTGATGGCATGATATAAAAAGGCCGTATGCATGGCCTCGCGCACCGGTTCGTTGCCGCGAAAGCTAAACGACAAATTGCTCACACCTCCGCTGGTTCGAGCACCGGGCAGGTTTTCTTTTATCCAACGTACCGCCTCGATAAAATCAATGGCGAATCGGTTGTGTTCCTCCATACCCGTAGCTACGGTGAGGATGTTGGGGTCAAAAATAATGTCGTGGGGAGGAAAGTCTACAACCTCAGTTAATATGGTATACGCACGCTGACAGATGTCAATGCGGCGTTGGTAGGTGTCTGCCTGACCAACTTCATCAAACGCCATAACAACGACAGCCGCACCGTAGCGCTTGATGGTATTGGCCTGTTGAATGAAAACGTCTTCACCTTCTTTTAGTGAAATGGAATTGACAATGCCTTTACCCTGTACGCATTTCAATCCTGCCTCCAATACCGACCACTTTGATGAGTCAATCATGATGGGGACACGCGCGATGTCGGGTTCTGCGGCTAAAAGGTTGAGGAAGTCGCGCATCACCTCTTCCGAATCAAGCATACCGTCATCGACGTTTACATCGATGATTTGCGCTCCATTTTCCACTTGCTGACGGGCAATTTCAACCGCTTCATCGTACTTTTCTTCCACAATCAACCGCTTAAACTTCCGCGATCCAGTGATGTTTGTGCGCTCCCCAACGTTGATGAAGTTAATGTCTTCACGGTGATCGAACGGCTCAAGTCCGCTGAGCTGCAACAGCGCCTGACGATGAGCCGGCATTCTGGGAGAATGGCGCGCAGCCTCTTCAGCAATCAACCGAATGTGTTCGGGCGTTGTTCCACAGCAGCCCCCGATGATGTTGACGCAATTGTTATCGAGGAACTCACGAATGTGATCACGCATCTGATCGGGTCCTTCGTCGTATTCACCAAATGCATTGGGCAACCCCGCGTTGGGGTGCGCACTGACGAAAAACGGCGCCGCCTTTGCCAAGTCTTTGAGATGGGGAAGCATCTGCTGCGCTCCCAATGCACAATTCAATCCCAAACTTAGCAGTGGCATGTGCTGAAGGGATATTAAGAATGCCTCAACGGTTTGTCCGGAAAGCGTACGTCCGCTGTTGTCTGTAATGGTCCCCGACACCATAATGGGCAATCTAATTTGTCTGGCTTCGTATACCTCTTCAATGGCGTTCAGTGCAGCTTTAGCATTGAGGGTGTCGAATACAGTTTCAACCAGCAAGAGATCCACACCGCCGTCGATGAGTGCTGCAATTTGATCTTTATACGCATCTTTCAACTCATCAAAGGTTACCTCGCGATACCCCGGGTTGTTGACGTCGGGAGAGATGGAGGCGGTGCGATTGGTGGGGCCAATACTTCCGGCAACAAAGCGAGGCTTGCTGGGGTCATTGGCCGTGTAGGCATCCGCTGCTTCTCGTGCAAGTTTTGCCGACTGATAGTTCAGCTCATAAACCAAGTGTTCAAGTCCGTAATCGGCTTGCGCTATCGCCGTTCCGTTGAACGTATTCGTCTCCGCAATGTCGGCTCCAGCCGCGAAATAGGCGTCGTGAATGCCCTTTATGATTGCGGGTTGGGTAATGGATAAAAGATCGTTGTTGCCTTTTAGCGAATGTGCATGATCGGCAAACCGTTCACCACGGTAATCGTCCTCCTCTAGTTTATGTTGCTGTATCATCGTTCCCATTGCTCCGTCGAGAACGAGAATGCGGTTTTGTACAATTTGATTAATGGGAAGAGGTGCAGTATCGGTCGTCATATCCGGCTTGTTTAGATGATGGTAACGCTATCCGGTACGACAGAAGTTTAGCAAATGGTTTTTTTAAACCACCACTCATCTTTCCTTTGTGTAAAGGTCGGAATTGGCACCTTTCAACTAAGCGGTTGCCAAGACATCACAGGGCCGTCCCCTCCGTCTTTCTGGATAAGCAGCGCAAAGATATGCGTGAAATGATTACGATTCAATCATTTCTAACGCTTTTTCAATGTGAATGGGTTCTCCGTCGAAGATGGCCTGTACAAAAGCGTCTTCTAAGCCCAAGCGCAGCATTTCGGAACGGAATTCGTGCGCCTGCTCGTAAGTGGAAAAAATCCCCAGCGTGTATTTGTAAAGACTGTCTTGTAGGTGGTAGCGAAAAAAGGTATATTTTTCGGAATAGAGCGTAAGATCAACATGTTTATACGCACCTATTTGGACACAGAAATACAAGCCTTCGTTCCATGGCGATGTTTTTTCAATGGGGGTTTCTACTTCCACAACGGTGGTATCAACCACCGCGACATCTTCTGCTGAGCGAAACAAACCTCCCTCATCGCGCCATAGCCATACGATAAACGCGAGGGCAAATAACAGTAGAATACCCAATAAGTAAGAGACACTTCTTGCCGACGACGCTGAGTCCTTCAGCTTTGTTGTATTGCTGCGCAGTTGTTTGTTTTCCCTTTCGAGTACGCTTATTTTTTTTTCAATTTCAGGCGGAATATTCATAACGGCTTGATGTGTTGTTGGAATTGATTTTGAACAGAATGACATTCCTTTTTGCGGGGTAAAGGTACATGAATTCGCATTAGACTCAACCCATAAATTTTTTTCTGCTTTTGCACGTCCATTAAACATAAAAAAAGGCCGAAAACAAGAGCTTTCGGCCTTTTTATATTTTAGATGACTGCAATTAAGATTTAAGAACCTCAGCCATTTTCGTTCCAATTTCCGCGGGTGAGTCGACCACGTGGATACCAGATTCGCGCATAATCGCTTTTTTGGCTTGGGCAGTATCGTCTTTACCGCCTACAATAGCTCCGGCGTGCCCCATCGTACGGCCTGCTGGTGCTGTTTCTCCGGCGATGAATCCAACAACAGGCTTCGTTCCGTTTTCTTTAATCCACTCTGCAGCAAGCGCTTCAAGATTTCCGCCAATTTCCCCGATCATAACAATGCCTTCCGTTTCGTCGTCGTGCATCAGCATTTTAACCGCTTCAAGTGTTGTAGTACCGATGATAGGGTCTCCCCCAATACCAATGGCTGTTGTAATACCCAAACCGGCTTTCACTACCTGGTCGGCCGCTTCGTAGGTCAATGTTCCAGACTTAGATACGATTCCAACGTTGCCTTTTTTGAACACAAAACCGGGCATAATTCCAACTTTTGCCTCATCGGCAGTAATGACTCCCGGACAGTTTGGCCCAATGAGTGTACAGTCAAACGCACTGATGTATTCCTTTACTTTAATCATGTCCTTTACGGGAATGCCTTCGGTAATGCACACAATGACTTTGATACCGGCATTGGCCGACTCCATAATAGAATCTGCTGCAAATGCGGGTGGAACAAAAATAATGGATACATCGGCACCGGTTTCGGCCACGGCGTCACTGACGGTATTGAAAACCGGACGATCAAGGTGGGTTTGACCACCTTTCCCCGGGGTAACACCACCTACAACGTTGGTGCCGTATTCAATCATTTGAGACGCGTGAAAACTGCCTTCTTTACCGGTAAACCCTTGAACAATGATTTTTGAATCTTTATTGACTAATACACTCATGTGATACGTTTATTAATTTTTTTATTGGATGGCAAAAGTAAGTTTTAAACCCCAAGTTTACAAATTAAAAAAAGACAAGACAAAGGTGTGACTGGTGAACAATTATTCTCATTTCAGACCGGAATAAATCACACCCACAATCGGTTTCCAATCAAAGCACAAAACAGCTGTCAGACATTTCAGCCTGCCACCTAATCCATTTTTAAATCGGCTAGAAACACTTCTCGATCACCGTGCTCAACTGCGCTGTAAGCGATGCGCTTTCCATCGGGGTGGACGATTGGATGTGTTTCGTCGGCATCTCCGGTAGTGATTTGCTGCAGGGTATTGTTTTCAATATTGAGCATAAACAAATTTCGCTTGCCGTCGTCGCGGTGATGATTGCTACTGAATATGATGTGATTACCATCGGGGTGGAACACGGGGTTAGCCGTTGCAGCCTTGAGGTTTGTCAATCGCACCACAGATGTCCCATCCCACTTACACATGTAAAGGTCTGAATGCCGAAGGTCGATGTCTGCCGTAAGGTATCCTTCATATCCCTCCGGTGGAGATTGCCGACCGCGAAAAACGATGTGCTCCCCGTTTGGAGAAAATTGGGGCTCACCGGCAAAATAAAACCCAACAATTACGGGATTGGGATTGCTGCCATCAGGCAGAGACCGCCATATACCATACGATGCTGCACGGCTGGAAATAAAAATGAGTTTATCGCCATTGGGTGAGATACGTGCCTGACCGTCAACGGCATTTGAAGCAATGATTTTATCGCGCATCTCTCCATATACCGTCGTTGTAAAAATGGATTGCATACTGCGCATGCGTGCAAAAAACGGAGCAACGGAATCGCCTTCACATTCTTTGATCTCGTATTGATGCGTTGTGGTTAACATAAGTAAACTGTCGCCCGGTAAAAACTCCGGGTCAAAAACGCGACCAAATCCCGGGCCTATTTGGGTAGCATTGCCCATTTCCAACTCCGGGTCGTTGAGATCGAGCACGTATGCTTTACTGCAAATTGGACGCCCCATATGATCGTTCCAAAACGCCAATCGCTGTCCATCACTGCTCCAAGACGAAGGCCGGCAACCTGTTTTTGTGGTGAGTACTCGCGCGTTACTGATGCGATCTTGAGGTGAAAGGACATCGTTTTTCGTAGTGTTAACTCGAGACGTGGTGCAGTAACCCAACAGGAAAGACAGTGCTAAAATGGCAATTAGTCGCATATGTGAAAATTTATTGAATGGTTTCGGTTTTTGGAATACGAACGTCACTGAGGACATCCATAGCATCTTTTATCGAATTAATATTGGGCACACGAAGCATCAACTTATCCTTTTTCTCCTTCATTTGCGCGTCGTTACGGAATTTCAATAAATTTAATATTCCGGTAAACACGTCACTCTGATAATATTTGCTCTGCTGATCGGCAACGAAATATCCCAAAAGTATGCCGCGTTTTATCACCAATTTCTCAAAACCGAGATCTCTACCAAGCCATCGCAAACGCATACTTTGCAGGAGATCTACTGCCGGTTGTGGCAACGGACCAAAGCGATCAACAAGCTCTGATTCGAACGCGTTCAACTGCTGCTCGTCTTCGATGGCATCTAAGGCTTGATACAGTTTCAGGCGCTCCTCTATTTTATTGATGTACTCGTCGGGAAAGAGAATTTCCGCGTCGGTGTCGATTTGACATTCGCGAACAAATGGCTTGTTTTCATTTTCGTGGGCATACAGTTCCTTAAACTCATTTTCCTTGAGTTCTTCCACGGCTTCTTGAAGAATTTTTTGATATGTTTCAAAGCCAATGTCGTCCATAAACCCACTTTGCTCACCGCCCAACAAATTACCGGCACCGCGAATTTCTAAGTCCTTCATGGCGATTTGAAAACCGCTCCCCAAGTCGGTAAAGCGTTCCAAAGCCCGCAGACGTTTTCGACTTTCTTCCGACAGCATGCTTAGAGGTGGCGTGATGAGTTTACAAAAGGCTTTTTTATTGCTCCGACCAACTCGACCTCGCATTTGGTGCAAGTCGCTCAACCCAAAATGCTGTGCTTCGTTAATGATGATGGTGTTGGCATTTGGCACATCCAATCCGTTTTCAATGATGCTGGTTGCCAAAAGCAAATCAAACTCCCCCTCCATAAATTGAAGCATCACGTTTTCCAGTTTTTTCCCGTCCATTTGTCCGTGCCCAATACAAATTTTGATGTCGGGGCACAAACGCTGAATCATTCCTGCTACCTCTTGGATATTTTTCACGCGATTGTTGATGAAAAACACCTGCCCTCCCCTTCGCACTTCATGCATGATGGTGTCGCGTATCATGTCTTCGTTGAAGCCAACCAACTGCGTATCGATGGGGTGCCTATTGGGCGGTGGCGTTGTCATGATGCTCAAATCGCGGGCCGCCATAAGACTAAACTGAAGCGTACGGGGAATGGGAGTTGCCGTAAGCGTAAGTGTATCGACATTAACCCGCATGGTTTTCAACTTATCTTTTACGTTGACGCCAAACTTCTGTTCTTCATCAACAATAAGCAGTCCCAAGTCTTTAAATTCCACGTCCTTACCCACAATGCGATGCGTTCCCACTACGATGTCAAGTCGTCCGTCTTTCAATTTAGCCAGGGTGTCGCGTTGCGCCTTGGCAGATTTGAAGCGGTTGATGTAATCGATGTTGACCGGAAAGTCTTTGAGGCGTTCGCGGAATGTTTTGTAGTGTTGAAACGCCAAGATGGTGGTGGGAACAAGTACGGCCACTTGCTTATTGTCGGCCACAGCCTTAAACGCAGCGCGTATGGCAAGCTCTGTTTTGCCAAAACCAACATCCCCACATATCAGCCGATCCATGGGCGTTTCGCTTTCCATATCGGCTTTTATGTCGGCGGTTGCTTTGAGCTGGTCGGGTGTATCTTCATAAATGAAGGACGCCTCAAGCTCGTGCTGGAGGTACGTATCGGGTGCAAAGGCAAACCCCTTAGCCGCTTTTCGTTTGGCGTAAAGCTGTATGAGGTCAAAGGCCAGTTTCTTAATGCGGCTTTTCGCGGTGGCTTTTTTCTTGAGCCACGTAGCACTTCCGAGTTTGTTGAGTGTGGGTTCTGTGCCCTCCTTGCTGTTGTACCGAGCAATTTTATGGAGCGCGTGTATGCTCACGTAGAGCACATCGTTGTCGCGGTATATGAGCTTTATAGCCTCTTGAATTTTACCGTCGTTTTCAATTTTCTGCAATCCACCAAAACGCCCAATGCCATGATCGATGTGCGCTACAAAATCGCCGTACTTTAGGCTATTGAGCTCGCTCAGGGTAATGCTTTGTTGTTTGTCGTGCTGCGTTTTGAGCTTAAACCGCTGAAAGCGCTCAAAAATTTCGTGATCGGTAAAAACGGCTAATTTGGCCTCGGCATCGTTGAAGCCCCCGTGGAGGTCGAGAACGATGGGACTGAATTGAATGTTGGCATCCAAATCTTCGAAAATGGCATAAAAGCGCTCCACTTGCCGAGCCGACGAACACAAAAGCACATTTGTAAGACCCTGTTCCGTGTTATCGCGAAAGTGGTTGACCAGCAGCTCAAAATTTTTATTGAACTGCATGGGCGGTTTGCTATTGAACGATATGGTGTTCTGTTCTCCGGGAACGGCACTGTTCCATCCGAAGAGCGTTTTCCCTTTCAGCTGTTCACGAAACGCATCGGCGTCGCAAAACAACTCCTCCGGCGCACTTCGTCGTACCTCTCCACTCAATCCGTTGTACGCCTCCTTGGCCTTCTCAAAAAACGCATCAAGACGATCACAAGCCATTTGGTATTCACAGAGATGCACGAAGGCGCTTTTCCCCAAAAATTGCAGGAACCCGACCCGTTTTTCGTCCACTTGCTTGCTTTCCACGTTGGGCATCAACCGCGCTTCCTTTATCGTTTCGGTCGACAACTGTGTTTCGATGTCGAACATCCGAATGGAATCCACTTCATCACCGAAAAGCTCAATCCGATAGGGCTGATCGTTGGCAAAGGAGTAGACGTCGATGATGCCACCACGCACGCTGAATTCACCGGGATTAGTAACAAAATCAACGCGGTTAAAATTGTAGGCAAACAACGTTTCGTTGAGAAAATCTACGGAGAGTGTATCGCCTTGTTTAACCGGCAGAATACTTACCGACAGTTCCTTTTTGGTAATGACCTTCTCAAAGATAGCCTCCGGATAACTTACAATTACAGCGTGCTTACGCCTAGAGTTTAATCGGTTGAGCACCTCCGCGCGCAACAGCACATTGGCGTTATCGGTTTCTTCCAATTGATAGGGCCTACGATGCGATGCCGGAAAAAAGAGCACATCTTTATGCCCGATGATGCGCTCCATGTCGTTTAGGAAATAGGCGGCCTGCTCCTTATTTTCCAATACAAACAAGTGATGTTGATCACTGTCGGTATAGCACCGAGCTGCGAGCAGAGCCATCTGAGAGCCCGCAACACCATCAACGCGCGTTGCGTTTTGAGCATCCATAGCTTCGCGCAGCTGAAGGTAGCGCAAATCGTTGGCGAAATATGAGGTAAACTGGTCTTGTTTCAAATTTTTGGTTTTGAAATATGTCGATTACGTATCCGTTTATAAAACCCAATCTCAGCGAAAAGTTCAACACATCGGCTGTTTGTCAAAACGCAATCCCTTCAGCATTTGACATCAAAGCACGACGCAACCAAAATGAGTCATTCACAACGCATGAGTACGGCAAAAGTAAGCATCACTGGTGGTTATGTATCGCATTGATTGAACTTGTAAAACAACCTTAACAAGTGCATATCTAAAATTCGGTATTCTATAAGTACATTTGTCCATATTTATCAACAGTAATAACCACTTAAAATAATTGATCACATGCCAAAAGGAATGTTTGCCCTTCCCCCTATAGACAACGAGCCAATTAAGAGTTATGCCCCGGGCTCTCCCGAGCGCGAATCGCTTCAATCCACTTACGACACCATGTGGAACGAAACGTGGGACATCCCAATGGTCATTAACGGAAAAGAAGTGCGCACCGGCAATACCCAGCGCGTACTTCCACCCCACGACCATCAGCAAAACGTTGGCAGCTACCACTTAGGAACCAATGAACACGTAACGGAATCGATAGAGACGGCGTTGAAAGCACGTGCACGCTGGTCGTCGATGAGCGCACAAAACCGCGCGGCCATTTTCCTTAAAGCCGCCGACCTGATTGCCGGCCCTTACCGCGATCGCATCAACGCCGCCACCATGATTGCGCAATCAAAAACAGCGTTTCAGACCGAAATTGACGCTGCATGTGAGTTGATCGACTTCTTGCGATTCAATGTGAAGTACATGTACGAAATTTATCAAGATCAGCCATCTTCTTCCGACGGAATTTGGAATCGCTTGGAATACCGCCCACTCGAAGGATTCATATTTGCAATTTCCCCGTTTAACTTCACCGCCATTGCCGGCAACCTACCGGCCTCGGCTGCGCTGTTGGGCAATGTTGTGGTTTGGAAGCCTTCTTTTCACCAAATCTACAGCGCACATGTCATCATGGAAGTGTTTCAAGAGGCGGGACTACCCGACGGCGTCATCAACATGATTTTTACCGATCCGCAAGAAACTGCTGATTTGGTATTTGCCCATCCCGATTTTGCGGGCATTCATTTTACCGGAAGCACCAGGGTATTCAAAAACATTTGGAAAACCATCGGCAACAACATCGATAAGTACAAGACCTACCCCCGCATTGTAGGTGAAACCGGCGGGAAAGACTTTGTATGGATGTACAAGGAAGCCAATGCATTGGCTGTTGCCACGGCGCTCAACCGCGGAGCGTTTGAGTTCCAAGGACAAAAGTGTTCTGCCGCATCGCGGGCTTATATTCCCCGTTCACGCTGGGAAGACGTAAAAGGTCACTTGGTTGATCAGTTGTCTACCGTTACCATGGGATCGCCTCGCGACTTCAGTAACTTCATGACCGCCGTTATTCACGAAGCGTCTTTTGACAAGCTTGCCGCTTACATCGACCGTGCCAAGGATAGCAACGAGTGCGAAATCGTGTTTGGTGGCAATTACGACAAGAGCAAGGGGTATTTCATTGAGCCTACGGTTATCCTTACCCGCAACCCTCACTACGAGACCATGGAAGAAGAGCTTTTCGGCCCCGTACTCACCATTTATTTGTACGAAGACAGCGAGTGGGAGGCATCACTTCAACTCTTAGACGAAACGAGCATCTATGCCCTTACCGGTGCTATATTCTCCGACGATCGTTACGTGGTCGAACGCGCCACTAAAGCATTAGAAAATGCTGCAGGCAACTTTTACGTAAACGACAAACCAACCGGTGCGGTCGTAAACCAACAGCCATTTGGTGGTGCACGTGCGTCCGGAACCAATGACAAGGCCGGCTCAAAACTGAACCTTCTCCGCTGGTGCAGCCCGCGTATGGTGAAAGAAACCTTTGTTTCACCAACAGACTACACTTATCCATTTATGACCTAAATGCGAAACGCATTATACACTGTAAAAAGTCCGAGGCATGGTCACCACCATTCTCGGACTTTTTTTTTAGTGCAATAAAATTTTAATGATGTTTTAGTTGTTTAATGAAAAAATGTTTATAAATTGCGATCAATTAATCAATTAACACACATACCATCATGAGAAAATTGTACACACTTGTTTTTCTAAGTAGTGGTGCTCTGTTTGCGCAAACAACCATCAGCGATTCGCATTTTGATATTGCGATTACGCCAGACAGCACTCACTTTAATGCCATTTCTGTTCCCTCAAGTATAACCATTCCTTCACCTCAACGAGGCGCTGACTTGCACTGGGATTTCACCAACTTGCCTTCAGGATCTTCAGTAAAGACCTCTCATTTTCCTGATGACAACAATCCTAACTTTCCCAATGCAACCTCTTACAGGGAATACAACCCGTCTTTGGGTCCTCTTTCAATAGAAAACAGCAAAGAGTACTACCGTAAAAACAATAACGGATATTATCATTTAGGGTTTGAGACCCAAGCTAATGCATATGGTATTGGCGCTATAAGTGGTAGTGCCGACGACACGCTTTATGCGCTTTATTCGTATAACTATAACGATACTGTGACACCTATTTTACGCTATCCCCTTGAATTTGGCGATAATTTTGAATCGAGCGTTGTTAATAATACTGAATTTGAATTAACGGTTAATGCATTAATGCTTAATCGCCAAGAGATCACACTTTCTCAAACAAGAAGCACCAATGACTCCGTGGTGGGCTGGGGAACGCTCAGTATGGATGTCACAGGTTTCGACAGCGTTCCTGCTCTTTTAATGTATAACGTAACGACAATCGTTGATAGTTTTTTTATGGGGAATCAACCAGCAGACCCCACACTTCTTGGTGCATTTAATCTAACTCAAGGAAGTTCCGTGACATTGCGCAGGTACTATTTTATTATTAACGACCCAAATGACGTTAAAAACATGCACTTCGCATTACATACAAGAGTAAATACTATGGGCGAAATAACGTACATAGAACAGGATACGCGAGCTTATCAAGGATTGAGCGTCTCGAAGTATGCGAATGAATTAGGGATAAAGCTTTACCCCAATCCCGTTTTGGACAATAATAATGTAACCATTGAATTTGGAAAGCTTAGCAATGCCCCATTACAAGCAGAAATCGTTCATATGAGCGGCGCAATTGTGGCACGCGAGACCATCCCTGCCAATACCAAAACCGTAACACTCAACATAAACAATGGATCAGCAGGGTACTACATTGTCAAAGTGCGTAACGACAAAGGCGAACATGTTTATAATGGGAAGGTTTTGAAAAAGTAAGCAGTTATATAGCCTGTCCTTAAAGTCAAAATGACTGAGCTTGAACGTTAAAGAGCAAGGCTTGCGCCCCCGATGTTAGCTATCGAGGAGAAAACAGTGAGTTTACTTAAGTAAAAGACTTTTTTCAGCCGATTTCTAATATCTTCTTGACGGCATGCATAACGCAGCAATTGGACTTTATAGACAGACAAAATACAGTGCAAAACACACACTTTAAAACCAAAACCGCTTTACAACAAATAAAGCGGTTTTTTTTATGTAATGCATTGCAAAATGGTATCATCTACGTATATTTGCAGCCGCTTAGCCCAGATGGCGGAATTGGTAGACGCGCTGGTCTCAAACACCTGTGGGGCAACCCGTGCCGGTTCGACTCCGGCTCTGGGCACAACG
>SKIJ01000014.1 GCA_007116495.1 Cryomorphaceae bacterium
AAAAGCATGGTCGCAGAGCTAAAAGCATATTCAGACTGGGGCTTGATGCAATCTCAAGATATTTATTGTCAGGAGTTAACAGGTATAATTTAAACTTTTTGAAATTTTTGTCGTGTACTTATAAATAATTTGTATGTAGCTTTCTCTAATGCCATAAAGAATAAGAAAAAAATATCTTGTTATTTTTTATTTCTTTAACTTATTTGTTATTATTGCAAACTAAAATCCATTTGCTTATGCATGATTTTACTAAAACAAATCAGAAATATTTGCATAGCATAGTTCCTAAAGTTTCGGTTGTTATTGTTGACGATAGTGAGATTTGTGGGAGTCATTTGAAAGATAGTCTGATTGCATTAGGGTTTAACAAAAAAAATATTTCTGTATTTAATGATGCTTTGGCATCAAAGGACTCAATTTTCTCACTCAACAAGCCTATCGTATTTTTAGATATTGAAATGCCATCTTGCAATGGCATAGATTTTTTTAAAACGTTAAAGAGCAATGGCTTTTCGGGAAAAGTAGTTTTTACTACTGCACACAGTGATTATATTTTGGATGCTTTGAGAGCGCATGCTTATGATTATTTATTAAAACCAGTGTCGCAAAATGAGTTATCCGAGGCCTTAAAACGATTATATTTTGATGATGATGTGCTCTTTGATAGAAAAGAGCGTCTTAATTCGTTTGGTCTGTCAAAGAGGCAAATAGAGATTATTGAAATGGTCTTTGATGGGAAAACCAGTAGTGAAATAGCCAATGAGCTTTTTTTGAGTAAGCATACGGTTGACACACACCGAAGAAATATTCTTAAATTAACCGGGGTAAAAAACACGCATGAACTATTAAGCAAGCTTAAAGATGTCAAGCTATAAAGTACTGCCTTTTGTTGTTGGGTTACTCTTCGGTCTATTATTGATAATAGCACTGCCATTCAGGTTTCAAAAATATTTTGTATCCAAGTCTAGGTCCTTTGAGACGCATAACTTTGAGAATTTGTTGGTCGCCGATATAAACAATAGAGGAAATCAAGATATAATTGCTTGTGGTGGAAATTATGGTTCTGATCCACGCCTAAATGGTTGTTCATTCTATGAGTTTGAAAAAGGAAAATACCTTTCAATTATTGGACAAACAAACATCAGAAACTTAGCTGATAATAAGCCGGCTACATTTACCGCAGATTATAATAACAACAGATTTCATGAGGTTTATATGTTGGGTTATGAAGGAAATAAACTCTTTCTCAAAGGTTTTGAAGGCCCAAACATGGAAAAGCCATTTGTAAATATCTATATTGACTCCTTTGCTTTTTTTAGAAACGTTGCCTACCTAAACCTCTCTTTTTTTGGGCAGTATGATACCGATGGTGATGGCTATGATGAAATATTCTTCTCAGTAAAAAATTCATATCCAATATACCCACGTAGGATGTATCGGCTAAATATCAAAAAAAAAGAGCTTATTTACGGCCCATCCGTTGGCTTTTCAGTCTCCTCAACACAGGT
The DNA here is from genome assembly GCA_007116495.1 of Cryomorphaceae bacterium. Taxonomy (GTDB): domain Bacteria; phylum Bacteroidota; class Bacteroidia; order Flavobacteriales; family Schleiferiaceae; genus CSBr16-58. The sequence goes on from SKIJ01000014.1 coordinate 1,509, forward strand.
ATTTGATTCGACGGATGATTTGTATTTTACGGGCAGTACAGGTGTGACATCAAATTTTTCAAATAGGAGAGACATTCCCTTTTATGATTCTGCGGGTTACGCATTTGTATATGATAAGGATTTAAATTTTGTGTTTGAGCCGATACCTTTAGTTTCTGCCCCAGCTAGATGTTCAAACGTTATATTGAGTGATTTTTTATTTACATTTTGGCACAATCATTTTCACAAAGATGCAGCTATAGAAAAAAGAGATCTTAAAACGGGTGAATTAATAGAAAAGGTAATGTTTTATGATGTGGGTAATGCGCAATTTTCATCAATAGACAATGAAGGTCTTATTGTTAAGCTCAATGATACAATTTTGTTGCTCGATGAAAATCTTGTTGAATTAAAGCGATATGTATCAAATGATATTGGTGAATTGATGAAACTTACTACAAGGCAACCATCTTCATTGGTTTTTTTACACAGCGATCAAAGAACAGTCGCTTTTTTAGACAATGATTTTAAGCACGAGCAGACAGTAAACATTGAGGTGCCGATAGAAAAAAATCTTAACACAATTCACTTAGATGGCGAAACGCACTTTCTGGTTACCGGAAAAGACAAACGGGTTTGGTTACTTCAACACACCTACAATTCATTATTCTCCTACCGTTGGTTTTATTACCTCGGCGTCATTGGCGTTTCCGTTGTCGTTTCATTTTTCTTATTTGCCATTTACCGCAAGCGAATTGAGTTGCGGTGGGAGCAAGAACGAGAGCTTAGTGAACTCCAATACTTAAGCATGAAAAACCAAATTGATACGCATTTTATGGTGAATGCACTTACCACCATAGACTGGATGTATAGAAACAACAAAGCAGAGAAGGCCAGTTTGGTTCTAGGACAACTCAGTCGTTTGGCAATTAAGTTCCTCAATAGCTCGAGTAAAATAAAGACAACGCTTTTAAACGAGTTAAAAATTTGTCGCGCCTACTGTGAGGCCAAAAAAAACATGGACGAAGCCTTCAACTTTATCATAAACATTGGCGATAATATCGACCCGCAGGTAATTCACATTCCCAATCAAGTTATTTTCACTCACGTAGAAAACGCCATCAAACACGCTTTTCCCAACAATGGGCAAGAAAAGCATTTAGAAATTAATGTGCTTAGAAGCAACGGCCAACTCATCGTAGAAATCATTGACAACGGAGTAGGGTTTAAAAAGAATACAGCTTCTAGAGGAACGCAGAAGGGCATCCAATTAACAGAAAATATTGCCAATCTATACCAAAAGCTTTTTGGCAAAAACGTTCATTTTACCATAGGAGAGAGCAAACGTGGAGGAACAAAAGTAGAGGTGTATTGGGAGGAGTAGAAGGGTGATTTTACTCATATATGAGTAACGGAAAAGCGTATTGGGTTTATATTTTTGGGATTTAAAGTGAACATCATAAATGCTGTTTTAAATCAATTAATGTGAAATGTAGAGTTTTACTCTTAATATTTTTTTTTGCCATCAATATTTATGGCCAATCAGAGCATCCGACTGAGTGTGGAACCGATGAAATTCATCAATACCTTCTTGCTAATGACACAGGATATGCGAAAGGTATAGAACAGCAAGAAGCACATATCTTTGATTTTATTCAAGACCCCAAGCGAATAGAAGGTGCTAGTAGTGCTATTTATACAATTCCCGTTGTTGTACACGTTGTGCACTTAGGTGAACCAGTTGGTACGGGAACTAACATTTCTGATGCCCAAGTTAACCAAGCGATTAACGGTCTTAATGATCGCTTTGCAAACCTCTTGGGAAATACTGTAAATGGGAACGACATGAACATTCAATTTTGCTTGGCAACGGTCGATCCAAACAATAACCCTACAAATGGAATAAACAGAGTTGACGGTTCTTCAGTTCCAAATTACGCTTCTAATGGGATTGGTGGTGGGTCACTTTGCACGGGAAGTGCTAATGAAACAACTATTAAATCGTTAAGTACGTGGCCCAATAGCGATTATTATAATATTTGGGTGGTTAACGACATATGTAATGGTCAATATGCTGGTTATGCCTATTATCCTTCAGCATTTAATAATCCTCTTGACGGAACAGTTATGAGATATGATTACATGAATTACTCAAGTCATGTGCTTGCACATGAATTGGGCCATGGCTTTTTTCTATATCATACGTTTGAAGGCGGGACCGCTACTACTTGCCCCCCAAATACAAATTGTGCGACCCAAGGTGATAGATGCTGTGATACACCACCGCATAGAGTAGGTGATTGTGGTAGTACAAATCCATGTTCTTCATCACCCCTGTGGATCAACTCACAAGACAATATCATGAGTTATTGTTGGAACTTTCCTTTTGCAAGCAACTATCTTTTTACGCTAGACCAAAGAAGCCGTATGCAAGCTACTTTGACGCAAGGAGGTTTAAGGCATTCTCTTGCATTATCTAACGGATGCTTTTCCAATACACAGAGTCCAAATAATCCTTGCGACAACATTTCATCTATTAACTGCGGTGATACTATAACATTTTCATCAATTGGAACAGGTTCTTGGTTCAATCATCTTAATAACCCTTGTGGTAATTTAACACCTGGAGTAGAGCAAATATATAGTTTTGCGCCTCAAGTTACAGGAAATTATAATTTTAATGTAACCTCTGTTTCAAATAATAATTCTGTAAATTATTTTTGGAGAAGTGATAGTTGTTCTTCAACCGATTGGAATTGTTTAGAAGAAGTAAACGATACAGGTTCATGGTCCGTAGGAACTCAGTGGGAAGCCGGAGTTACATATTATATACTTGTTGATCCTGAAGATACATTATCGGTTTCACAAACATTTGAGATTTCCTGTGTTTGTATTGATCCGCCTCAGCCGGGAGTGATAAGTGGTAATACAGAAATCTGCAGTGGAAAGTCCTATTCCTATTCCATTCCCCAAACATCAAGTTCATTAACGCAAGTTTGGTCTTTTTCAGGAAGTGGTTCTATTTCAGGAAGTGGAAATTCTATCAATTTAATTGCTGGTTCAAGTGGAACGCTTTCTGTATATTCTAAAGACAGTGCACAATGTGCTTCACCATTAAGGTCTTTAGCTATTTCTGTTGAAGAAACCCCAATTATAACGGGAAATATTATTGGATCAAACGTGTATTGTCCCGGGCAACCTGAAATTTATTCTATTGATTCAGTTGTAAATGCAGTTCAGTACAGGTGGATTTATAATGGAACTGTAGAAGATTCAACAACAACCCCAAGTTTCTCGTTCACCCCATCTACCAATGGTGTTCTTACTGTTGTTGCAACCAATGGAAAGTGTGTTTCAGATACCAGCCAACCTTTTTTAATTTCTATTTCTACAACCCCAACTACTCCTTCTTTAATTATGGGTCCAGATACAAGTTGCGAAGGAGCTATCAGTACGTTTTATGTTGATACTGTAAATGATGCAGTTGAATATCAGTGGCGTTATGGGGGGGTAGCCATTGATACTACGATTGACCCATTAATTTCATTTGCTGTTTTACAAAGTGATACATTAGAGGTAAGGGCCATAAATGCTGATGGTTGTGCATCAGCTTTTTCGCGTAAATACGTCGAAATTTTTGATTCGGTACAGGCAACTTTACATCGAAGTAATTTTGATTCTATTTGTTTTAATCAACCCGGTCCGAGCCTATCGGTCTCTATACAGGATTCAGGAAGTGGTCGTTTAAATTTTTATTGGGAGAGACTTAATACATCAAATGGCAGTTGGGATACTGTGCAAATTGGAAACATTGATCATGATTCAGGTACGTTAACTGAAACCTCAACGTTCCGTGTAACTGTATTTGACAGCCTCTGCAATACCGTTTTTGTATCAAACCAAATCCAAGTAATCGTTCATGATTCCTTGGTTCCTGGAGTTGTTCAGACACTTCAAAGCCAGCAAATCTGTCATGGAGAACAACCCAGTACAATTAGGTTTTCAAAACCGGGAGGAGGTAGCGGTCACTTTTCTTATCAATGGCAAGACTCTACAGATGGTAATGCTTGGCAAGATATACTAGGAGCAGATTCAATAGCATACACCCCAGGCTCCTTGACTGACACATCATACTATAGATTAAAGCAAACCGATACACTTTGCAGTCCTGATTTTCAGTATGTTTTTACCGAAATCATTAAAGTAGGCGTCTATGATTCCTTAGTCGCGGGTAGTCCTGCAGGAGGTATTGGACAACAAATTTGTTTTGGAGAGGTGCCTGATACCGTTTTTTTTGAAGCGCCAAATGGAGGCAGTGATAGTATTGCATACCAATGGCAAAGTCGAACAGACACCAGTTCGTGGATTGATATTGTTGGAGCAAACGCGTTATTTTTAGCGCCAGATTCTTTATTTGTCACTACATACTACCGATTAAAGCAAATTGACCTGCATTGTAATCCCGACAGTCTGTATGTTTATACTGATTCCATTGTTATTTCGGTTTTTGATGAGTTGGTTTCAGGTGCTTTGGCATCAGGTGACGGCCAGCAGCTTTGCTACGGTACACAACCGGATACATTAAGCTTTACCTCACCTTCTGGTGGTAGTAATAATTTTTCATATCAATGGCAGGTATCTACCAATGGAACAAGTTGGTCAAATATTGCTGGACAAACGTCCTTGAGTTTTTCGCCAAGTAATTTATTTCAAACTACGTACTATCGCCTTCGGCAAACAGATAATCATTGTAGCCCGGCTCAAACAGTATTTACTGACTCTGTAGTTGTTGTGGTTTATGATACTTTGGTTTCCGGGAATATTAGTTCGGGAGCCAATCAGCAAATTTGCTATGGAGAAACTCCCACACCTTTGAGCTTTACTCCACCTTCTGGCGGTAGTGGTAACTTTTCATACCAATGGCAAAGTTCAACGGACAGCATAAATTGGAATCCAGCACCATCAGGTTTGAATTCATTAACCTACAGTCCAGGGCCTTTAACGGACACAACGTATTTTAGATTAAAGCAAACCGACACTGCATGTATTTCAGATCAAGAAGTTTATACGAATGTCATCATGGTTGGTGTTTACAATGTTTTTGAACCAGGTGTTTTTTCAGGATATCAAGATACCATTTGTGAAGGTGAATCATTAAACTTATCCGTAAATAATTTTAATTTAACAGGGATTCAAGGGGCTGACGCAAGTCAGTATACGTATATATGGCACACTGATACTGACGTGAGTGGTTCATTTTCGGATACCATACCTACAAATAGTTCTCTGGTTTTAAATACCGGCACGTTAACAGAAACCACTTATTATAGGTTGACAGTAATAACCCATTGCGGTGATACTGCTACGTACACTGATTCATTGGTATCCATATACGTTAATCCTCTTCCCGGAATTAGTGAAGCTACCATTTCCGAGCAACAAAGTGGTCAATCAAATTTATGCAATGGAAGTTTGGGGCGAATCTTTTCCTTATCAGATTTAGATTCTAATTCTAACGTGGGGTTAGATTGGTCTAATAATGGTCAATTTCAAGGCTTTATACGTGCTTCTGACAGTGCTAAAATTCTGATTTTTGACGAGGTGAATCAAAATTTATCGGCAACATTTAAAAATAGACAGACCAAGTGTGAGCGCAGAATAGATTGGCAGCATACCATTTTGCTTAGTAAACAAGCTCCTTCTCGAAGTGATTTTGTACATCGAAGTGATTTGAATATGCTCATTTATGATGATACCACTGGAGATGCTTATCGATGGGGATGGATTCCGTATGAAATTAATAATAATGGAGACTTGGAAACGGAATTAGAATTAATCTACCTCAATGTTAATACGACGCTTCCATATGCTATGTTTAACCACGGTACCAACAATCATCTAATTGATACCGACAAAAACATTTATTTCGTGGAAATCACAAAAGAGGGTTGCATGTCACGAATATTGTTTAATGACAATCTATTAAATACTTTGAGTAATGAGTTTGAGGATGCCTACAGCTCCGAACTGTATTTGTACCCTAATCCCAGTAGTGGTGACGTGTTTCTCGCCGGGGACATTTCTGAAATAAATGTTTTGCGATTGTCAACTACTTTAGGGGAAACCATTCTTATTCATGTGGATAAATCAAATGGTAGATTGGAAGGTATTGACAGTCTCGCTTCAGGAAGTTATGTACTGACGGTGCAATGCGAAAATAAAACAGTAAACCTAAGATTAATAATCAACAAGTAGAATTGAGTTACATGTTTGTGCAAAAGAGTATAAGAGAAAGACAATGCCTTGAATCGATGAGTAATCGATTTTGGGTGTTGTTTCTCAATCGTTATATTCTTTTATTGTTGGTTTTTTTCTCGATGTTTACTAATTTGTTTGCCAGAGATACAACCATTACTGTTCAGGAAAAACTGTCAATAATGTTTTTTCTTTACGAAGATTTATCCATTGCGTACGAAAATATCAATACCAGGCCGTATGAATTTCTTGATTTATTTTCGGAAGAGGCACAAATTGTATGTGATATTCTTCCCATTAATGATTTTAATGCAATGGTAACCCCAATGGAATACTATGAATTGGTAAGCAACACTCACGATCGGTTGTTTAGAATCAATAGCGTAACCATCGTGCCTTTGGGGTTAGAAGTGGTGTCATCTAGTCAAAATAAAAAAGTTGTTTCGGTTGACGTAGAAAAATACATCAACGCTTCAAGCAAAAATGACGTGACCTACAATCAAATTAAATTCAGGCATAAAGTCGATATTTCAATACAGGATTCGTTATTGGTTATCGAGCAAATAGAGCCAGTAGGTGACCAAGGTAAGATGTTAATTATAAATCACTCTGCTGGAGAAAAACCGCAAAAATTAGGATTGGAGAATGTTGTAATCAATGACAAAGACACCATTGACATTTCGCAAAACAACCAAACAATTTACAGATTCCCTTCTCAAAAGGAATCACTAAGCATCAAGCCTAATCATCATTACTACTACGGCAAAATGCAAATTAAAATCGATGGCAACGATTTTTCAGATGGTGAACATAAGACAAATCATACGGGGCTTTTTTTTACGCCAAAAAAATGGTTTTTTAACTTTGGTGCAGGTGGTGCCATTAGCAATGCCTCAAATGCCTTCATTGGATCAACAACATTTAATCCAAATGCCACGGATTTGTATTCTAGTGGCTCCACTAATCAATTGGGCTTGTTGAATGCTAAAGTTGGAACGAACATATTTGTAGCTAAAAAACACCCAATATTCATTAGTGTAACATCCGGTTTCATCTATTACTCTCGTTTATATGACGAACGTTTGGATCGTTTCCAAAACAGTCGCTATGAAACCGATGATAACGGTTTTGATTATATTAGAAACTACGCTGTTGATTACGTAAATAGTAATTTTACCTTCAATAACCTTATTTTCACACACAGCTTTAAAGTTTTATGGGGTGTAAACAAAAAGTATAGCTTGTATATTGAACCAGAAATAGCTTATTCAATGTCTGCATTTCAAACGATTAATAACAACACGCAATTTGACGGTATGCGGGTAACGGGCTTATATCAAGATGACCAAACAGGCATAAGTTACGTTTTAGGAAACGACGATGTTTACAACGTGCTAGACTTTGGCTTTAGAGAAGATGTGCAGGAGAGTGTAGACATTGACTTAACAGAAGTTCTTTTTTTTATTAATTATGGCATTTCACTCGAATTAACAAGTCGGAGTATGATTGAATTTGGGTTCACCAGTATTTTATGGAGAAATCATACTGTTAGTTTTAAAAACGATGCTTCTTTAGGTTTTTTAAACCTTCAAAAAAATATGAATTTTGGTTTTTTTGGTGGTGGTATAAACATCATTCCTCGTGTAAATTATATTTTTTATCTTTAACGTCATGAATCATTTTACGTGTCATAATTGCTCAGCATCCTTTGATGGCGATGATTTTACTACAAATTGCCCCAGTTGTGGATCAAATCAGATTTTTATAAGTGAAGAGTCTGGTGATAAACAAGCCATCAATATTCGCTTGAGTGCTGCAATTGTTTTGGGATTATTGCTGGTATCAGGTATATCTTTTTGGCTTTACAACTATTACAATAACGCACCAGTGGTTATTTCTATAGATGGTGCTGATGAGGTTATTGGTCATTCTCTGCTTATTGATCAAGTTGAAGAAAATGTATATCAACTAAAGATATTGGATGAAGACAACAGAATAATACCTGAATCGAGTGTATTGCGATTGCGAAACCACTCGAGAAACAGCGATATGTTCCATGATCGCTCAACGGGTTTGTTTTATCCGTGTCTCGAGGATTTAGCGCGTAATTCAACGTTGGAAGTTACATATAACTACGACGGGCAACGCAAATCTATTAGTACCACGCACGATATTGTATTTCAGGAAGGTGTAGAACCACATCGCTCAGCCGTTTGTAGGTTCAGAATTAGTCCCAGCGATATCCGAATTAAAGACATTGATCTAAAGAAATGCACGTTTAGAGTAACCATCAGAGAGAAATTGATTCCCGGTAAGCAATCGGTTAATCTGCTGTATTCGGCAATGGGTAAAAATGGTCCCTACAGAGAGAGTAATATTTTTGATATCAAACCCGTAAGATCGAATAACTGCGATTACAACGTGTGGATAATAAATGGCAGCGATACAGTACCTTATTTTAGGAATGGCGATCGCATACCCAATTGTACACAAAATAAAGAGGAAATAAGCTCAATGATACCGAAAATTAAAAAGGCGGCAGAGCAGTTTGCGAGAAACCCCGACGATGGTCTTGCATTTTCAAAAGCCTTGAACAAATTAGATCCTCCAAATATTGTTTACTATTTAGATGATCTGGAGGCTTCTCGTTCTTTACTAATCAATAAGATGGAGAATATGTACTACGACGAAGGTGCAGAGTTTAAAGTTGATCGTGTGGAGAAAAAAGACAATCAAATACATATTCGTATTGCTAAAGTAAAATGATGCCAATAAAAATGCTTTCAACGACTCTTTTCGGATGGATGGTGTTTTTTTCATCAGTTTGTACTGTTGGGCAAAGCGTACAAGGAGATTCACTTAATGTGTTGGTATATGTTGATGGAAATGCCCTGCAGGATATTGATATTGCTACTACTGATGTTATAAATGCCAACGTTTTGAGTCAAACCTTTTTGAACCACAATGTAATGGGAGTTATCTCAAATGGACTCGAACCCATTTATTTCTCAGATTTAATGCAACTAAAAAGAGAGTTGAATGTGCTTTTACGCCAAGATGTGCCGTATCAGTTGGAACAATTTTGGAAAGATGATCTTCAGTTTATAAGCGAGATCGCCGATGCCATCGACATGGTTTTGATTGTTACTTCTCAAAAGCAATATAATTCGTCTAATAAATTTTATATGCATTTGTCCAATATGATGCAAATTAGTTTTTTAGAAGAAAGCAATGTGAGGTCAAATAATCAGATACATGTACTTGGTAGTCATAAAGATAAAATAGAGGTAGGTGAGTATGTATCCATTTATTACCACGGTAATTGAATTTTTTTGCAATGATTTACAAAGTAATATCTTGTTTCAATACAGTTATTTTTCATTCTTACGAGTATGAAATAAGAACCGACTCTTGTGTCTCTACGAATAAAACAACATCACAAACGAACGTTTAATCAATTAAAGATTTGCCGTATGAAAAAAACGATTAGTTCTCTTTTATGCATATTCATTTCTTTGAGTTCATTAGCCAATGTAACGTACAACAAAGAAGGTTTGGCGTTGAAGCCTGGCGAGCTTGATGACAATCCAAGAACAACCTTTATGGATAGTCTATATTCCGGAAAGTTAGCCATAGATGATTTAGATTACAGTAAATCACGCTTTATTTGGGTTGTTTATAGCGATAGGGTCAATAACACATATTACTCTGATTTTAACTTTACCGAAAAGTTAGGAGAATTGGATTTTATGGAGCCTTTATACATTAAGGAAGTTAGAGGTTCTTCTGTGAGAGTTTCAGCGCTGCAACGTCCTACGAGTACAGGGGGCTTCGACATGGACGTTGATTTAGGTTGGATTGATGTAAAGTTTTTGGTTCTAAATAACAAGACATTGATAAATGAAAAGGGCTTTACTAAAAAATCTATGACTCTTGTAAGTATTTCAGAAACCTTTTCACAGCGTGAGATCAAAAGTTTAAAGGAAACCAATGAGTATGATTTGTATTTTGATCCTGATCTGAAAAAGAGGAAAGGTGCAGAAAATCGTTTTGTGATTCGTTATTATTTGAAAGAATTGCAGGGATCTGTGCTTTTATCCACCATCGATAATATTGAGCGAAAAGGCGGTTTAGAAAATAAAGTTAGTGGTTGGATTCAAAAGAATAAAACGACCGAATGGGATACGCGAATATGTTTAGAACCATCGACCAGGCCAAGCGCTGTAAACCGTTATAGCAATCGTGAGATACCTCTTTTTAGAAACAAAAATCATTTAAATCAATTTTTACAAAAAGGAGGAGATGCAATTGATAACAGCATTCATCCCCGTATTGTATTAGATGGCAAGCGACAGCATCCCGGGCAAATGCGCATGCCCATATTGAATTACGACGACAACAGCGATGTGTATGAGGTAGCAACATTTTTGTCATTAAACCAAGTAGATGGGCAGCGATATGCAATTACCAATAAAGCACTTGAGAGTTTTAAAAAGAAGCAAAAGAATTTCAATGTAATTTTTGCCGTTGACGCCACCAATAGCATGGACCCATATTTGCTTTCCGTAGGTAAAAGCCTTCAGCGAATCATCGACAACAAAGAAGGGTTCAATGACGATGACATCAATGTGCGTTTTGGTCTTATCGTGTATAGAGACTATCCCGACGGTGATGAAGCGTTGGTTGTAGAGCCTCTTACCAATGATCACCAACGTATAAAAATAGCAATCGATCAAACAGAGGCAAAAAGCATAGCAGTACCCAGGTCAGAAGCGGTATATCACGGAATAGTTGAAGGTTTAAAGAAAATTAACCCACCAAAAGATGAAAGTAATATCGTTGTATTGGTAGGCGACTGTGGTAACCATGAAAATGACCCAAAAGGTTATACAATTAAAGATGTCGTAAAAACATTAAACGATTATAAAGCCAATTTGATAACATTTCAAGTTGCAAATGGCGAAAACATAGAATACATGAAATTTCAAAGCGACGCGCGCAGAAAGTTAAGACAAATTGGTGCACAACGCGTTGATGATGATCTACAAGACGTAAAAGTCAAACTAGAAACGGCCAAACACGATCTGCGTAACACAAATTACCTTTCTGTATTGAGAGGCGGTGATGATGTTTCTCATTTACACGTGTTTGGAAGGTACACGTACGCTAGTGAAGGGGAAACGATGGATCCTGTTTTGTTAGAGGAAAATATAAGAGATGCTACCACTGCTTATATTTCTGCCGTAAGGTCAAAAATTAGTGAATATGAAAGTATCCAAAATCGTGGAATTAGAAAAGCGACGGATTTTCAAGGTAAGCAGATTGATGAATACAGTTTGCGTAGATTGTGCGAGGACCTGCACGAAACAGATCCCAATATTGAATTGGATGAATGCATCGAAATTTTCTCTAACTTTGGTGATATATCGCTGAGGGCATATTTGTCTATGAAAAACTACGGTGAAACGTTGCCTGCATTTGATTACGTAGTGTTCTTGTCCCAAACCGAATTGAGCCAACTTGCGGAATCTTATAACCGCTTATCAGATCAAACAGCAAGATATAGCGAGAAGATACAAAAGTTGTACGAAGCGTTACTCGACCAAACTTTAGCCAAGACCGGAGATATGATTTCATCGTCTATGGAAGAACGAGTAAAACAAATGACGCTCAATCAAATATGGCAAAAGTTATTCAATTTACCTTTTGATGGCAACAACGTTTACGGTAGCTTGGGAAGCACTAAATTGGAAAGCATTCTTACGTTAAAGGATAACAATCGCAAATATTTAGAGGCTTTCATCAGAAATAACTTCGACAATATGAGGTTTAACCCCAGCCGTTTTTCCAATCATCACTTCGACTTGAACGGTACGAGGTTTTATTGGATACCGTTGGATGAGCTTCCAGGTAACGCTTAATGTTTACCATCATGATTTTGTATGAACTAAAAAATGTCTATTGCCAATACCCAAAGTCAGATATACCGGTATTGTTCATTGAAGAAATGAATATCAATCGGGGAGAGATTGTTTTCTTCGTAGGTGAGTCAGGTGTGGGTAAAAGCACGGTGTTGGAAACACTTGGTTTGATGAATAATACGCTGACTCATCAAGGGAATGCTCGGTTTAATTTTTTTGAACGCGAAAACAAAACTGTTGATTTTTTTGAGCTTTGGAAAGCAAATCAGTCAAAGCTTTCCGACTTTAGAAATAGACATTTGAGTTTTATTTTTCAAGAGACAAATCTCTTCAACAACCTTTCTGCTTACGACAATGTGCTTATTTCTCCTCTTCTTCAGGGGCAAGATGAAGATAAGGCTAAGGAATTGGTAAATTCTTATCTCAGAATGATGTTTAAAGAAGAAACGGTTAAAGAGATAGAAGATGGGAAGACCATTCAAAAACTTTCGGGTGGACAAAGACAAAGATTGGCGTTTTTAAGAGCAGTTTCGGTTGGCTTTTCAGTTCTCTTTGCGGATGAGCCAACCGGAAACCTCGACGTTAATAATGCCAATAAACTGATTCAGTTTTTAGTAAACCAATGTCAAAATGAAAATAAAACAGTTGTTATCGTCACTCACGATATTCAGTTAGCCTCTCAATATGGTTCTAAAATTTTTTTGATTGAAAAAAAAGCCGTTGATGGGAAGCGCATGGGAATCATAAATACCTCAAATTGTTTTCTAAAAAAATGTAATGATGACCTTTGGAAAAATAATGGTAAACAGTACACTAATCATGAATTGGTGAACTTTCTACACACCCGCTTAAACTAATCCTTATGCAGATTAATCGTCTCGTAACATTAGGTAATGAGCACTTGTAAAGAGCAATAAAACGTGTTACGTATGAAACTAAAGTTTTTGCCGTTTTTCAAACTGTTTGGTTATGCAGAACTCCGGGTGTTGCTCGGAAATATAAAAATTGTTGCTCTTCTGATGCTGGTTGTATTTGCTTCCTTTTGGAGCATTGGATTTAGCTCGGGCATCATTCAGCAACTGGAGACCAAAATGGATAGTCCCTTTATATCGTTCTTAAATATTCCGTTACCCTATCATTTTTCCAAAGACGATTCAAATATACAAGCGTTAAGAGATAGTGTATCAGCTCATTCTAACACCTATCAATACAAAAATCTAGAATTTATTTCGTTTACCAACGGACGGTTTTATCACAAAAACGGAAAACGTTTTATGCTTGGTAAAATTAGAGGTGTAGATCCTTTATCACCTCTTTATTCGTTTATTTTACAAGAACCGGGCATCATCGTTTCAGATCGCCAAATCAATCTTCGCGTATCCAATTGGGCTGTAATCGTTACCAAAGATTTTTTGTTTCAGCTCGGTTTTGAGTCGGAAGACGAGCATCCTGCATACTTAACTTATACGCATAACGACGTTGCTATACCGCTTCCTATTTCTGCTGTGGTGAGTCAACTACCCAACGATTGTCAAGTCTTTTCGACCTATGATCTATTTGCAGCCATTAACGAGAGATATGATTCTGACAAGAACCCTCTTTTGTATGAAAATCACCCTGAAGAATATCGTTACTTTGTTCCGAGAGAAATAGTATCGGATTTAAGGGGTGAATTAGAGGGCGTGGTTTCTTATAGCATCGAGAAAAATGCAGAAACGTTTTCGGATGGTGATATTTTTGTTTTTGCATCTGCTCCTCCCAAACGTGTAATTGCACCTTTTTTAGACGTCAAAAATTTCATTCCGGTTATAGATTTTAAGCGCATCAGTGAAAATGGTCGGAAATTAAGAGAAAGCGCTCCGGACTACCTAAGCATTCAGTTTGATGATTTGAACCAAATTGAAGCGTTTGGTGCTTGGCTCAATTCCACTTTTGGTTTACGCTTGGATATGGAAAGTATTATTTCAAGAAATAACTTTATAACCTTTAATGCAGCAAGTGGTTTTTTATCTTTTGCATTGACATTGCTATGCGTAATCTTCATCGTTTTTGTTATTTCTCAAAATATTCTCAATCACATTAGACATAATGCAAAAAGCTTAGGTACACTAAAAGCCTTTGGCTTATCTGATTTTTTTATCGCACTTATTTATTTTTCGATTGTATTGATTATGGTACTGGTCATAGTGTTGATCCCGTTTATCGCCGTTAAGTTGTTTGGCAAGGTTCTCTCCGAGTACCTATTTGTTCAAACAACCGGTATCGTTAATGATTACGATATTTTTTCTCTTCCTTGGCGGTGGACATACAATTTTGTTTTTATCCTTTTACCATCATTGATTACATCTTTTGTAGTATTCACCAAGATAAAGGCAAAAACTCCGGGGGATTTGATTTATTCAAGGTAGTTTTTACTCATATATGAGTATGGGGCGTTTATTGTATTAGCTATAAATTTACAGTTTAATTATTGGTTGTAGTTGTTGTTTGAAACAATCACACAGTAAAAACTTGTATCTTTTAATCATAATATTTTTAATCATGAGAAAGTACTACACTTTGACTTTTGCTTTGTTTTTTCTGAGTAGCATTTTTGCATTTGCTCAAACCACTAAGGTCACCGATATTGGGAATATTTTAAGAAATCCTTCCAAATATGTGGATGAGGGCGTAGAAGTTCAGGGGATTGTCGAACGCTGGAAAGAACAAGACCGTCAAACGACAAAGCGTTTTGTTATTAGGGATGAGTATGACAATAAAATAACCATGCACGCGCGTGTAACTGAGCTCGAAATTGGCAAGCGCTACAAAGTAGATGGAATCATCTACGTGGACCGCAGCACCAAGGACCCGTATCTTTCAGTGCACACCATACAATGTCTTAATTGCGATACCCAAGAAGGTCAGAAAGTTCAGGTAATAAAAGAGGTTGAGTACAAAACCTCAAATTGGCTATACGTCGCCATTGGTGTTTTGGCGGTGGCGTTAATTTTTGTGATCATTTCTCTCAACAAATCCAAAAAAACACCTCCAAAGAAATCGTTTGATAAATCCAAACCAGCATTTGATGCAAATTCCGGTGCAAAGCCAAATAATGACTTTAAAACCATTCGCATTCACACCGAAAACATACCCAAAACCATGCGGTTTATTCCGGGTACATTTGTCATTACTTCCGGTGTTGACGAAGGGAAGCAGTTTAAGTTAGCGGCTGAAGTTAGCGGTGAAGGGTATACGGCTACAGTTGGTCGTGCTGATGCAAAGCCCGGATCAGCGCACTCTCACATCAAGCTTACCGATATGACCGTTTCTCAAAACCAAGCAAAAATTATTGAGAGCGATGGGCGTGTGTGGATAGAAAATCTCGGCAAAACCAACCCAACTGTTGTGAATGATCGTAAGTTGACGGTTAACGAAAAAGAGTTTTTAACCGATGGGGCCAAAATAAAATTTGGAAATATTGAAATGTTGTACAAGGTGTAGTATATATCTAAACCTACGTACTCCTTCTCCTAAGTGGATTGCTTCTCATTTAGAGAAGCAGTCCATTATTTATAAAGTGTTTATTATTTTTACTGTAATTTGATGTATTAAATCATCCATTATTCATGCGTTATTACTTTAAAACAATTTGTGGAAGACGAGAAACAAATCAAGATTCATGCTTGGCAGAAAAAATAGCCGATGATTTATACATCTTTGCCGTCGCCGATGGTATGGGGGGAAATGTAGGTGGCGAAAGAGCTAGTAAACTTGCAGTAGAAGAGTTGCATATAATGGCCTTATCCCAAGCCAACAACATAGTTTTGGGAAATCTTACATTAAAGGAGTTTTTGCGAAAAGCGGTTGAAAAAATTGACAAAGAAATTCGTGTTGATTGGGAACACAACCCCAATTTTAAAGGAATGGGGACCACCCTTACCGCAGTGATTGTTTTGGAAAATACGATGGCATGGGTTAACATAGGTGATAGTCGATTTTATTGTCATTTTGACAATTGCAAAACCTTTGAGCAAAAAACCAAAGACCATTCACTAAGCATGCAAATGCTGGAAAACAATCCCGATACCTCCATGGAAGAATTGATGAAAAGTGATAATGTTATAACCAGAGTACTAAGTGGTATGGGAGATGAAGCGGATATTTACCCTAAAGACAAAAACTTCCTTGAAATTCCAAAAAACATGACGGGAATTATTTGCTCAGATGGCTTGATTTTAAATAAATTTGAGCAACCTGCCTACTTGGACGCTTTTTTTTCCTCAACGAACGCAATTGTTCCTTTTGTTGAAAAAAGTGTTGCACACGCCTTTGAAAATGGAAGCAATGACAACATAAGTATGTGTGTGTTTTCCAACGTGCTAAAAGAGAATACGCTTTTGTCTAAATTTAAAATGCAGTTTGCAAACAAATAGTACCTGTATTGCCATGTCTAATTTTTGAATATACTGCAATGGATGATTTTGAGAGAAAAATAAAGAGGAAATTAAGCAATAGATTTGATGTTTTGGATCTATTGGGCAAGGGTGGTATGGCTAGTGTCTACAGGGCAGTTCAGTTAGGACTAGACAGAGAAGTGGCGTTAAAACTCATTCATCCAAATCTACTCAACGACAAAGAAAGTTTAGAGCGTTTTAAGCTCGAAGCCCGAAGCGCAGCAAAAATCAATCATACGAATGTTATTACTGTTTTTGACCAAGGTACGGTTGATGAAGTTGTTTTTATGGCGTTAGAATTCTTAGATGGTTACGATTTGAACGACGTCATTGAATTGATTGGGTCGATGCCTTTAGATGTTTTGTTATATTGGCTGATTCCGACATTAGAAGCGTTGGATTATGTCCATGAAAAAGGTTTGATTCATAGAGACATAAAGGGGTCTAATATTTTTATCACCAAAGAAGGTAAACCGGTGCTTATGGACTTTGGTATCGCCTCCATAAAAGAAATGAATTCAGGACTTACTGTACCGGGAACTGTATTGGGTACCCCGGAGTTTATGAGTCCTGAGCAAGCCAATGGTGAGAAAATTGACCAACGAAGTGATATTTACAGTATGGGTATTCTCATTTACCAATGCTTGGCGGGTAAAGTGCCATTCAAAGGCGACACGCCTATCTCAACCATCGTGAAAATTAAAACTGAAGATATACCTCCGCTCAGCACACACAACATAAGCATCCCGGAAAACGTCGAAGCAATTATTCGCAAGAGTTTAGAAAAAGATAAAAATAATAGATATCAAACCGCCGGAGAGATGCTGGAAGACATTCTCTCGGTAACCAATTTTGTTTACAACAGAAATTCAGGAAAAAAATTAATTGATTTTGTAGAAAAAGCAAAGAAAGAAAAAGAGGAGAAAGAGCAGTTTAAAGAGAATTTGGCTAAGACCAACTCATTAAACGGGCTTATAGACATTCTGAAGTCTGCCCCAAAAGATATTCCCGGTGTTGAGGCGGATGATATAGATCGTTCTATTGCATATGTTGAAGCGGAAATAAAATCAAGAAAATTGGTTGAAGGCTTAAAGGATTCAAGACTAAACCCTAACCTAAAAACCATCGGTTCCGATGAGATTTTTTTTCGTGAAAAATTGAACCAAAATAAAAAAAAATTTTTGATAAGTAGATTGCTAGCAGATTACTTAGAACGCCAAATAGACTTTTTCACCGATGATTTTATTCTTAATGTTGATCGCTTAGATATCTTGATTTCAGGGTTTACGCAGGTCAAACAAAATATGGCGTTTTTAACTGTTGAACTGGTATCGGACGATGCAAAACGAATCAACAGTAGAGGAGAAAAAATTGACCGTTCTGTCCATAATAAGCTATTGGAACTTCTCCCGGCAGCGTTAGACAATACACCAATTACCGAACACGGTATTTCTTCATTGGCTAAGCTTTTTCCCAATTTACCAATGCTTGACGTTGAACGACAAGAGTGGGTATTAACTATACCCGATCTGCTGCAGCGCTCCTTTTTAAATGTTAAAGGTCAAGTTCCGGAACAAAAAGAGAAACGCAAACCGAACAATAAAAAAGAAAAAAAACCAGATGCTTCGGTAAAGATTAAAACCGAGATGATAGAGCATTCAACGAATAAACCATCACCGGAACAGTTCAAGAAGGAGAAAGTGAGTAGTGCTGAGCAATCCCGCTCTTATATTTCAGAAGGCGACGTCCATTCCTTAATCAATCGTCGTTTGACATATTTATTTTCCAATGATGAGTTGATCAACGGTGTGCTGCAAGGTTATATTGACGAAGAAAAAAAGTACGGAAGCCTTCGACGGTTACTCTATATAGCGTTTTCCCCAAATGTTTCCGATAACGTCTTTTTTGGATTTAAAAGTAGAATGGGTAGTTTTAAAAATGCTGTACATGAAACCATGCAACAGCAGTATAAAGATACCTATATTTTGGAAAAAAATGTGATTGCTTCAGAGTACGTAGAGACACTGCTGAACAGTGCAATAGCAAAAATGGATGAACCTGTGTACAAAAACCGCTGGGACAATACTTTGAAGGCTTATATCCAAAATCAAATATCCGATTCAAACAGTCTGTTTTCTGCGTTTTCTTTTCGCGGTCATGAAGCCAAAATACGTGAATTGTCATCCGATATTTTACAGTTGCTTGTCAGTGAATTTGTGAATTGATGTTTAAATTGGTGAATTGAAAAAGTTATGCTATGCGGGTACTTACATTTTTGATTGCATTATGGTTGTCAGGCCATTGTTTATCACTTAACGCTCAGCTAAAGGAATTTGATATTGATGAGCGTGATCCTGATGGTAGTCAGGACGTCCAAACCAGTTCGGAGTATCTCGATAATGCCATAGTATTGGTTTATTCAGATTTAGATGGGCTTGACTTCCGTTCATCGGTGGGAGGCATTAACCAACAGACGTACAATGAACGAGCGGGGCGTTATGAGATTTTGGTGAGCCCTCAACTGCAAATTTTATTTGTAGCGGCACCGGGCTTCATCGAGCAGCGGGTGTCATTGATCAATCCTGAACCCAACTCGGTTTTTTATTACCACATAAAACAGAGCAGAGGAGAAGACGAAGCCGATGTTATTTTTTCGGTTGTGCCAAATGACGCAAAACTGCTGGTCAATGGCGTTCCAACAAAAATTAATAGTGAAGTATATGTACCCAAGGGTATGGCGAAAATTCGCTTGGAACGAGAGGGATTTGCTACAATAGTGGACAGCATCGAAATTAGCTCAGTTCAAGCGAATTATAGGTATTCTATGGAAAAAGTTGTTGTGGAGCCCGTAAAAATTCGCACTAATGTTAGCGATGTAAAAGTGGAAATAGACGGAAAGGAGAAAGGCGTAACCGATAGAAATGGAGCATTTGACGATTTCTTGTATCCCGGCACTTACAACATTCGATTGTCAAAACTTGGTTACCTAACCCAAGAGCAAAGCATCGTGGTCCAGTCAAAAGAGGAAAATAAGCTGGTAATCAACCTGCCCACCAATAGGGGTATGCTTGTGCTCAAAAGCGCCCAGAGTGGGGTGCGTATCCTTGTAAATGGACAGGAGCAAAGCAAAAACAGATTGGATGTGATAGTAGGCAGATACCTCATTGAAGCCTCAAAAGAGGGGTACGAAGATTTTCAGAAATACGTGAACGTTAAAAGGAATAAGGTAACAGAAGTCAACGTTCAATTAGAGCTGAAAAAAGGCGAACTGCAATTTAGGGTTACTCCTTTTGATGCGGAGGTCAAACTTCGAAATGAAGACGGTAAGGTCGTTGAAAAGTGGACGGGAATTAAATTTTTACCGGATTTACCCATTGGAAACTATGTGGTTGAGGTGAAGGCAAGTGGTTATCCCAAGCGGAAAACGTTTTTGCAGATCAAACACAATGAAACCACAGAGATACTCCTTGATATGAGCGACGAACAAGACAATGAGGACGCCAAGAAGATAAAGAAATTAAGGCCTTACTCATTGTTGCTGAGTTGTTTGCCACGAGAAAATGAAAATGGTATTTCCTACACCAATTCCAACTATGGAATTCATTTCAATTACGTGCCTAAAAACGTTGGGTTTTATACAGAAGCGGCAACAAGCACTAATTTTTCCACGACCAATTTGGTTTTCCAAGACGATGCGGTTGTCAATTCCACATCAATTAACGGATCACCCGTAAGTGGAAGCTTCTTGCCCCATTCAAACATTCAATCGTGGGAAGCCGGTGGTGGCTTGGTTTTTCGCAAAGGCGTATTCTCTCTTATGCTGGGAGCGAATTATTTTGTTCATCATTTCCGCCAAGAGTTTGATGTGGGAAGTACCCAACCGGAACTGGTGTTTTTTGAAGATAAAAGCTTTGAGGGCATCATACCCAAAGCGGGTTTACAGCTCAACATTAAAGGTTTTGCGTTGGGTTATGCCGTGTCGACTTATCACAGGGGCGAGATAGCCAATGTGATTATGCTGGGCATATCATTTTAAATGATTACGCCGGTGATTAACCATTAACCGAACGATTTTTAAGATGACAACCAAACAATGAAAAAGAATCACTTGTTTTTTGCCGGAGCATTACTCTTAACAGCGCTTTTGTTTACTCGGTGTTTGAAGGAAGAAGCATTGTATGAGGAACAACAAAACAGTTCCGATTCCTTGTTTACGGGAAGCATCGATTCCCTCGACTGCAGAGATACCATCAACACGGGAAGTTTAACCGTATTAAATGCCGCACAAAACGTAAGCATTACCATCCGCTATTATGGTGGTAATGGGGAAGCGTTTAAAGGAGATTCTGTGTACTCTACGGGCGTAGAAGGATTAACAGCCATTCTCGATGCCGATACATTTGCCATTGGTGGATATTTCGGAGCATACTGACCCCCCATTACGGCCATGTTGACCCCCTTAATAAATTGTACATTTTAAAGAACGTAAATGGCTGATTTAACTATGGTTTTTTTCTTATACAATCTCCTTTAATTTGTATTAAATGAAATGTGTTAATCAGGCAGAAGTTCTTGGTATCTAGTTTTGAAGCTGGCTTGGGTAGTGGCAATTGAGCTAATGGAGCATCTGTTCGCTGTATTAAAGATTGAGCCAAAAAAGGTGCTAATTGAAAATTCTTGCTGCTTTTAATTCCAATTGATTATCTTTTTTTGATGAAAAAGTAGATTTTCAATTATGTCAAACCCAATCTCAATATAATAGATGCTCCTTTAATAGTTAAACGGCGGGTAAAAATCAATGATGCAATTATCGCTTATCATATTCATTCAAGGCTTTTTTTAAGGATAATAAAATACCCATTATTAAGTATTTCCAAGCTTTTAGTTCAAAAGTATTTTTGACATCAGTTGTAATTTTTCAGAAACGTGTAACCTAAGTTGATTTTATTGCGCATTAGCACTCTAATGGATGACTCCAACTTAGAAGTTTTTTGTAAATGCCATGAAATATAAAGCAAATCTTTTTTCTCACTGTTTTATCTATAAAATCATTTTGTTATTTTTGGTTTTGACAAACCACACAATTTCAGCACAATTACCGGTATGCAATAATCTAACTCGAACAACCAACACGTATCCGGAGACGTCAAACCTGCACAACGATGTTACCGTTGAGTTGGGTCCTCATCACATAATGGCAGATTGGAACGATATAGATACCATTTCCAATTTAGCAAATTGGATTTCGTGTATGGGGCTAACAACCGGAGGGCAGTTTTATGTTACCTACAATGGTCAAAGATTTTGGTTAAATACTAATAGACATTTTTTTGTGGCTCACTATCCTAATGGAGCTCCACCTTCGTTTTTGGTTCATGCAAGTCGACCGCCACTTTTTTTGGGGTCATGGTTTAATCTCAACAGAAATATTTTAGCATTAAAAATGTGTACAGACGAGGTTGTCGCTTGTCATGGTTATAACTGGAACAGTAACGTTTACCATCAAAGTGGTTTGTATTTTGATACTGTTTCTCCATCTGCTGCTGGTTGTAACATAGGATATGCTTTGGATTTAACAATCTTACCTGCTGGCTTTGTTGATACAATAAATGTGAATACATGCCTTTCATATACATGGAATAGAACCAATCAAAGCTATAATCAGACTGGAATTTATTCTGATACAGTTTTTGGAAATAATAATTCATGTGATTCAGTATTGTTTTTAAAATTAACCATTGAGAACAATATTCAAGTTCAACATCAAGTTACAGCTTGTGATTCATTTTATTGGCCTGTAACCAATCATGTTTATTATAACACAGGAACTTATATTGACACCTTAATTTCTCAAAATGGATGTGACAGCATAATAAGTCTGGATCTCAACATTAATCATGCAACATCTTCTACTTTAAATATTAACGCTTGCGATGAATATTTTTGGAATGGAAACAATAAATCTTATACAGAATCTGGCGAATATTTTGAGACAATTATAAACAGTTCAGGTTGCGATTCGAATGTAACACTAAATTTAACTATATCATTTTCTGACACAGTTATACTAACAGTAAA